>NZ_JBEZUP010000012.1:187666-236436 GCF_040636485.1 Streptomyces sp. NPDC038707 | reverse complement strand
CACTGCGCACCCTGCCCCGGGAACACGAACACCGACCGGCCCAGCGGACGGGCGGTCCCCGTGACCAGACCCGGCGCCGGCCGGCCCTCCGCCAGGGCGTCCAGGGCCTCTGCGGTGCCCACCACCACCGCCCGGTGCTCGAACACGGTGCGGGCGGCCAGCGCTCCCCCGACCGCCGCCGGGCTCACCTCGGGATGTGCGGCGGTGAAGGCGGCCAGCCGGCGCGCCTGCTCCCGCAACGCCGCACCCGACCTGGCCGACAGCGGCCAGAGGACCTGGTCGTCCGCGTGCCCCCGGGAGGAGGGTGCGGCGGAGTCGGCCTCGGCGGGCTGTTCGAGGATCACATGGGCGTTGGTACCGCTGATGCCGAAGGCGGAGACGGCGGCCCGCCGTGGCCGCCCGGTCCCGGGCCAGGCGACCGGTTCGGTGAGCAGGCGGACCGCGCCGGAGGCCCAGTCGACGTGCGGGGTGGGCGCGTCCACGTGCAGGGTCCGCGGCAGCTCGCCGTGGAGCATCGCCATGACCATCTTGATCAGGCCGGCCGCGCCGGCCGCCGCCTGGGTGTGGCCGATGTTCGACTTCACCGACCCCAGCCACAACGGCTCGTCCCGTCCCTGACCGTAGGTCGCCAGGAGGGCCTGGGCCTCGATGGGGTCGCCGAGCGTCGTCCCCGTGCCGTGCGCCTCCACCGCGTCCACCTCGGACGGCTCCAGCCCGGCCTGGGCGAGGGCCTGACGGATGACCCGCTCCTGGGAGGGGCCGTTGGGCGCGGTCAGGCCGTTGGAGGCGCCGTCCTGGTTGGTGGCGGAGCCCCGGACGACCGCCAGCACCTCGTGGCCGTTGCGGCGGGCGTCGGACAGGCGTTCCAGCAGCAGCAGACCGGCGCCCTCGGCCCAGCCCGCCCCGTCGGCCGCGGCGGCGAAGGACTTGCTGCGGCCGTCGGGCGCGCTCGCCCCCTGCCGGGACATCTCGGTGAACAGCGTGGGTGCCGCGTTGACGGTGACGCCGCCGGCCAGGGCGAAGGAGCATTCGCCCGAGCGCAGCGCCTGGGCGGCCAGGTGCAGGGCCACCAGGGACGACGAGCAGCCGGTGTCCAGGGACAGTGCCGGGCCGAGCAGGCCCAGCTGGTACGCCAGCCGGCCGGACCCCACGCTCGACGCGGTGCCGGTGACCTGGTAGCCCTCCAGGTCGTCGGGGACCGGCCCGGTGGCGTAACCGGTGGACCAGATGCCGGTGAACACGCCGGTGGGTGTGCCCTCCAGCGTGGTCGGGTCGATACCGGCGTGCTCGATGGTCTCCCACGCGGTCTCCAGCAGGATGCGCTGCTGCGGGTCCATGGCGAGCGCCTCGCGGGGGGAGATCCCGAAGAACGCCGCGTCGAAGTCGCCGGCGGCGTCGAGGAAGCCGCCCCGGGACGTGCTCGACGTGCGGGGCCGGGTTCCCGTGGGGTCGTAGAGGCGGTCGATGTCCCATCCCCGGTCGGCCGGGAAGTCGCCGACCGCGTCCACGCCGTCCGCGACCAGCCGCCACAGGTCCTCGGGGGTGTCGACGCCGCCGGGGTAGCGGCAGCCCATGCCGATGACGGCGATCGGCTCGTCCGTCGCGGCCGGGGCCCGCGGCGCGTCCCGCTCGCCGGACTCGCCGGACAGGTGGGCGGCCAGCCGTGCCGGGGTGGGGTGGTCGAAGACGAGGGTGGCGGGCAGTCTCACCCCGAGCGCGGCGGTCAGGCGGTTGCGCAGTTCGACCGCGGTCAGCGAGTCGAAGCCCAGGTCTTTGAACGCCTGCCGGGGGTCGAGCCGTTCGGGGCCGGCGTGTCCCAGCACCCCGGCGACATGGGTGGTGATCAGCTCCAGCAGGTCGGTGCCGCCGGCGGGGGGCGTGGGTCTGGGGGCCGGCGGCCGGCTGTGGGTCTCGGGCAGGTCCCGCAGCAGCCGGCTGGGCCGCGCGTGGGTGTAGGCGCGGGCGAACTGTGCCCAGTCCGCCTCGGTGACGACCGCGAGGGTCTCGTCGTGGTCGAGGACGTCCTGCAGCGCGTCGAGCGCCCGGTCCGGGTCCAGTTCGCCGAGGCCGAGCAGGGTGCGCTGGTGCTGCACGGACTCCAGGTCCGCCATGCCGCCTTCGGCCCAGATGCCCCACGCGACGGAGGTCGTGGCACGGCCCTGGGCGCGGTGCTGGAGGGCCAGGGCGTCGAGGAAGGCGTTGCCGGCGGCGTAGGCCGCGCCGTGGCCGTCGCCCCACACGCCCGCGGTGGAGGAGAACAGGACGAAGGCGTCGAGGTCCGGCAGGAGTTCCGCCAGGTTCGCCGCCCCGGCGACCTTGGCCGCGACGACCTCGGCGAACTCCGCCGGTGTCGTGCCGGCCAGCCTGGTCGCCCTGATCACGCCGGCGGTGTGGAAGACCGCGCGGATGTCGCCGACGTGTTCGACGAGGTCCCGCAGGGCGTCCCGGTCCGTCACGTCGCACGCCGCCACCGTCACCCGCGCCCCGGCCGCCTCCAGTTCGTCGCGCAGGCCGGCCGCGCCGGGTGCGTCGGGGCCGCGGCGGGCGGCCAGCACGATGTGCTCCGCGCCCTGCCGGGCGAGGCGGCGGGCCAGATGTCCGCCGAGCGCGCCGGTGCCGCCGGTGACCAGGACCGTGCCCCGCGGCTGCCAGGGCCGCGCGGCCGGGCCCGAGGGGGCCTTGCGGCGCAGCCGCTTGGCGAAGCGCCGGGTGCCGCGGATCGCCACCTGGTCCTCGCCGGTGCCGGCGAGCACGACGAGCAGCGCGTTCACGCTCTCCTCGTCGGGCACGGCGGGAAGGTCGACCAGGCCGCCCCAGCCGTGCGGGAACTCCAGCGCCGCGGAGGCGCCGGTGCCCCACGCCAGGGCCTGGGCCGGGCTGGTGACCGGGTCGGTGCCCGAGGTGCTCACGGCGCCGCTGGTCGCGCACCACAGCGGGGCACCCGGTGTCCGCTCCGGGTCCAGGGCGCGGACCAGGTCCAGGGCGCGGACCAGGTCCAGGGTGCGGACCAGGCCCGCCGGGAGCACCGGGTGGTCGGGGTGCGGCTCCTCGTCCAGCGCCAGCAGCGACAGCACACCGTCCCACCCGGGCCGGGCGTCCGGGGTGCCGGCCGCGTCCCGGGTGCCGGCCACCGTGAAGCCCCGTGCGCGCAGGGCCTGGGCCCACGGGTGCCCGGTCGGGGCCAGGACGAGCCAGCGAGCCGGGTCCACCGGGGGCGCGGTGCCGCTCACCGGCGCCCATGCCACCTTGTACCGCCCGTCGTGGCGGGGCACCGGAGGGGTCGCGGTCACCCAGTAGGGCTCGCGCTGGAAGGCGTACGTGGGCAGGTCCGCCCCGGGTGCGGTGCGGGGCAGGACCGGAGTCCAGTCGACGTCAGCCCCGGCGGCGTAGAGGCGTCCCGCCGCGGCGAGGAACTCGGTGAGGCCGCCGTGGTCGCGGCGCAGTGTCCCGGTGGCGGCGGCATCCAGCGCGGGCACCAGTACCGGGTGCGGGCTGACCTCCAGGAACAGGTCGTGGCCGTCGGCGGCGAGCCGGGCGGTGGCCAGGTCGAACCGTACGGGCTCGCGCAGGTTGCGGTACCAGTAGCCGGCGTCGAGGTCCAGGGTGTCGGCCGGCTCGCCGGTGACCGTGGAGTAGAACGGGACCTCCGCCGAGCGGGGCGTGATGTCGGCCAGGTCGGTGAGCAGTCGCTCGCGGATCGCCTCGACCTGCGCGGAGTGGGCGGCGTAGTCGACGGGCAGGCGGCGGGCGCGGATGCCATCGGCCTCGCAGGCGGCCAGCAGTTCGTCCAGCACGTCGGGGCCGCCGGAGACCACGACCGCCGCGGGCCCGTTCACCACGGCGGTGGTCAGCCGCTCGTCCCAGCGGGCCAGGTAGCCGGCGGCCTGTTCGGCGGACAGCGCGAGGGACACCATGCCGCCCCGGCCGGCGATGGCGGCCAGTGCCCTGGACCGTAACGCCACGACCTTGGCGGCGTCCGGCAGCGACAGCGCGCCGGCGACGTACGCGGCGGCGATCTCCGCCTGGGAGTGGCCGACCACGGCGTCCGGCCGCACGCCGTAGGACCGCCACAGGTCGGCCAGTGCCACCATGACGGCGAACAGGGCCGGCTGCACCACGTCGACGCGGTCCAGCGAGCCGTGGCGCAGTTCGTCGACCAGCGACCAGTCGGTGTGCGGGGCCAGGGCGGCGGCGCAGGCGTCGATGCCGGCGCGGAAGACGTCGGACTGCTCGTACAGGTCACGGCCCATGCCCGCCCACTGCGCCCCCTGTCCGGGGAAGACGAACACGGTCCCGCCGGTACGGGCCGGCAGGCCCGGCAGTCCCGACGGGAGCGCGGCCAGGCCGGACAGCAGGTCGTCCCGGTCGGCGCCGACCACCGCGGCCCGGTGCGCGAACCGGGTGCGGGCGGCCAGTGCGCGGCTGATCGCGGCGGCCGGGACGTCGGGGTGGGCGGTCGCGTACGCGTGCAGCCGCCCGGCCTGGGCGCGCAGCGCGGCGTCGGTCTTCGCGGACAGCAGCCAGGCGGTGGGGGCGGCCCGGCCGGCGGGTTCGGGAAGGCGGCCGGGGTCCGGGTCGGGGGACTGCTCGACGATCAGGTGGGCGTTGGTGCCGCTGATGCCGAAGGCCGAGATGCCGGCGCGGCGCGGGTGCTCGTGCTCCGGCCACGGCCGGGCCTCGGTGAGCAGCCGGACGCCGCCCGAGGCCCAGTCGACGTGCGGGGTGGGCGCGTCCACGTGGAGGGTGCGCGGCAGTTCACCGTGTCGCATCGCCATGACCATCTTGATCAGGCCCGCGACGCCGGCGGCGGCCTGGGTGTGGCCGATGTTGGACTTCACCGACCCCAGCCACAGCGGCTCGTCCCGGTCCTGACCGTAGGCGGTCAGCAGGGCGTGGGCCTCGATGGGGTCGCCGAGGGTGGTGCCGGTGCCGTGGGCCTCGACGGCGTCCACGTCGGACGGCTCCAGCCCGGCGTTCGCCAGCGCCTGGCGGATGACGCGTTCCTGGGAGGGGCCGTTGGGCGCGGTCAGGCCGTTGGACGCGCCGTCCTGGTTGACCGCGCTGCCCGCGACGACCGCCAGCACCCGGTGGCCGTTGCGGCGGGCGTCGGAGAGGCGTTCCAGCAGCACCAGGCCGGTGCCCTCGGCCCAGCTGGTGCCGTCGGCCGCGGCGGCGAAGGGCTTGCTGCGGCCGTCCGCCGCGAGGCCGTGCTGGCGGGAGAACTCGGTGAAGCCCAGCGGTGTCGCCATGATGGTGACACCGCCGGCGAGCGCCAGCGAGCACTCGCCCGCGCGCAGGGCCTGGGCGGCCAGGTGGACGGCGACCAGGGACGACGAGCAGGCGGTGTCCACGGACAGCGCCGGACCGCGCAGCCCGAGGTGGTAGGCGACCCGGCCGGACGTGACGCTGGTCGCGACGCCGGTGAACAGGTAGCCCTCCAGGTCCTCCGGCAGGCCCGGGCCGGTCGCGTAGCCGGACGACCAGACGCCGGTGAACACGCCGGTGTGGCTGCCGCGCAGCGAGGCCGGGTCGATCCCGGCGTGCTCGAAGGTCTCCCAGGCCGTCTCCAGCACGAGCCGCTGCTGCGGGTCCATGGCGAGCGCCTCGCGGGGCGAGATGCCGAAGAACGGAGCGTCGAAGCCGGCCACCGCCTCCAGGAATCCGCCCCGGGTGGTGTACGTGGTGCCCGCGCCGCGCAGGTCCGGGTCGTACAGGCCGCCCAGGTCCCAGCCGCGGTCGTCCGGGAAGTCACCGATCGCGTCCGTGCCGTCCGCGACGAGCCGCCACAGGTCGTCCGGCGAGGCCACCCCGCCGGGGAAGCGGCAGCCCATCCCCACGATGACGACCGGGTCGTCGTGGGCGGCCGGGGCGGCGGGGGCCGGCCGGTCGCCGGGGCCGGTGCGCAGCCAGTCGATCAGCTCCGCGGGGGTCGGGTGGTCGAAGACGAGACCGGAGGGGAGCTGCCGGTCCAGGGCGCCGGCCAGGCGGTTGCGCAGTTCGAGCCCGGTGACCGAGTCGAAACCGAGGTCCTTGAAGGTGAGCGCGGGATCGATGTCCGCGGGGTCCTCGTGGCCCAGCACGAGCGCGATCTGCGCGGTGACCACGGCGGCCGCGTCGACCGTGCCGCCCGGCTCGTCGTCGCCCGTGTCCGTGCCGCCCGCGCCGACCGTGCCGCCCGACTCGGGACCGCCCGGCTCCGTGCCGCCCGCCCCGGTGTCGCGGGTCTCCGGGCCGCCGTCCGGGCGGCCGGGCGCGGCGCTCCGCGCCGCGTGCGTCCCCGGGCCGGCCGGATTCCGTCCGCTCTGCCCCGCTGTCGCCGAGGGCAGCCAGTACGAGCGGCGCTGGAAGGCGTACGTGGGCAGGTCGACCGGCGCGGCCTCGGCGACGGCCGGGGACCAGTCGACCGGCACGCCGGCCACGAACAGCCGGGACAGCGCGGTCAGGAAGACGTCCGGCCCGCCCCGGTCACGGCCCAGCGTGCCGGTGGCGACGCCGGTCACGCCGGTCCGCTCGCGGGCCTGTTCCAGGGTCTGTTCGAGGGCGGGCAGCAGCACCGGGTGCGGGCTGACCTCGACCACGACACCGTGCCCGTCCGCCAGCAGGGCGGCGGCGGCCAGGTCGAACCGGACCGGCTCGCGCAGGTTGCGGTACCAGTAGCCGGCGTCGAGCCGCGTGGTGTCCTCGAGGAGGCCGCCGGTGACCGCGGAGTAGTACGGGACGGTGCCCTGCCGGGGCCGCACACCGGCCAGTTCGGTGCGCAGCCGCTCGCGGATCGCCTCGACGTGCGCGGAGTGGGAGGCGTAGTCCACCGGGACGACGCGTGCGCGCACACCGTCCGCCGCGCAGGACTCGACCAGTTCGGACAGGGCCTGTGTGTCGCCGGACACCACGACCGAGCCGGTGGTGTTGACCACGGCGACCGTCAGCGCGCCGTCCCAGCGCGACACGTAGTCCTCGGCCCGCTCGGCGGACAGGGCCACGGACACCATGCCGCCACGGCCGGTCAGCGCCGCCAGCGCGCGGCTGCGCAGTGCCACGATCCGGGCCGCGTCGGACAGCGGCAGCGCGCCCGCGACGTATGCCGCGGCGATCTCGCCCTGCGAGTGCCCGGCCACCGCGTCGGGCTCGACGCCGAAGGAGCGCCACAGTGCCGCCAGGGACACCATCACCGCGAACAGGGCGGGCTGCACGACGTCCACGCGGTCGAGCGGGGCGCCGTCCAGGACGTCGGCCAGGGACCAGTCGGTGTACGGCGCCAGGGCCTGGGCGCACTCGTCCATGGCGGCCCGGAAGACGGGGTACGCGGCGTACAGTTCCCGGCCCATGCCGGCCCACTGCGCGCCCTGGCCGGGGAACACGAAGACGGTACGGCCCGGGGTGCCGGCCCGGCCGGCGGCGACCTGGGCGGAGTCGAGCAGGACGGCTCGGTGCGCGAAGCGGGTTCTGGTGGTGGCCAGGGCGTGCGCGATCTCGGCGCCGGTCAGGTCCGGGTGGCTGCGCACGTGTGCGTGCAGCCGCTCGACCTGCGCCCGTAGCGCCTGTCTGGTCCGCGCCGTGACGATCCACGGCGCCGGCCGGGCCTCGGGGGCGGGCCGGCGGACCGGCGCAGCGACGGGAGCGGGCGGCTGCTCGACTATCACGTGCGCGTTGGTGCCGCCCATCCCGAACGACGACACGCCGGCGAGCAGGGGCGCGTCCGGCCGCGGCCAGGGGGTCAGGGCGGTCTGGACCCGCAGCGCCAGTGCGTCGAGAGGGATGCGGGGGTTGGGGGTTTCGTAGTTCAGGCTCGGCGGCAGTGCGCGGTGGTACACGCTGAGGACGGCCTTGAGCAGTCCGACGATGCCCGCGGCGCCTTCCAGGTGGCCGACGTTCGTCTTGGCGGATCCGACCCGCAGGGCGCTGCCGGCGTCGCCCACGGCGCCGCCGGATCCGGCCGGGGCGCGGTAGGCCGCCGCGACGGCGGCGGCCTCGACGGGGTCGCCGACGGCGGTGCCGGTGCCGTGCAGCTCCACGTACTGCACGTCCGCGGGACGCACGCCGGCGCGGGCCAGTGCCTCGCGGATGACCTGTTCCTGGGCCTGCGCGCTGGGCACGGTCAGGCTCTGTGTGGCGCCGTCGTTGTTGACCGCGCTGCCCCGGATGACACCGTAGACGCGGTTCCCGTCGGCCAGGGCCCGGTCCAGCGGTTTCAGGACGAGGAAGGCGCCGCCCTCGCCGCGGACGAAGCCGTTGGCCCGGGCGTCGAAGGTGAAGCAGCGGTCGTCCGGGGACAGGCCGCCGAACTCCGCCGCTCCCTCCTCGCGGGCGGTGGTCAGGTTGAGGTTCACCCCGCCGGCCAGGGCGAGCGCCGACTCGCCGCGGCGCAGGCTCTCGACCGCCAGATGCACCGCGACCAGCGCCGACGACTGGGCCGTGTCGACCGTCATGCTCGGTCCGCGCACACCGAGGAAGTGCGAGACGCGGTTCGCGATGACGCCCCGGTTGGTGCCGGTCAGCGTGTGCGGCGTGAGGGGACCGGAGTGGGCCAGGGATGTGTAGTCCTCCCACATAGAGCCGACGAACACCCCTGTCGGGCCGCCCGTCAGCGTGCCCGGCACGATCCGGGCGTCCTCCAGTGCCTCCCAGGCGAGTTCGAGCATGAGCCGCTGCTGCGGGTCCATGCCTGCGGCCTCACGGGGGGACACACCGAAGAACGCCGCGTCGAAGCCGTCCACCCGGTCCAGGTAGCCGCCGTGCCGTACGCCCTGCCGGCCCACGGGCGGCGCGGTGATCGCGTCGGTCCCGTCGCACAGCAGTCGCCAGAACGCCTCCGGATCCGGGGCTTTCGGCAACCTGCCCGCCAGTCCGATGACAGCGACACGATCAGCGTCCGGATCCAGGGGGAAGCGCATCACATCGACACCTCGTGAGCCGGGGAACGAAGGAAGGCGGGGTGCTTCCGCAGCAGTCCCCACGGTGCGGCCCCGGCCGCGCGAGCGACCGGATGATCGTGTGCGTGGGCAGCCCGGCGACCGGTCGTGTCCGAACCCGGACTCGACCGCGCTTCGGGCGCCTGGAGCAGTGGAGCGGTCCTCGAAAGCGACAGCGTTGGCGATCTTTGAGGAAGATGCACTTGGTGCGCTGAGCGTAGGGGCCGAGGCGATGATCGCCTCGCTGCGCAGACGAGCATGGCAGCAACATCACGCCATCGCCATAGGCCAGCCCAAGGCTGTCTGAAACGCAGCACATCACAACGTCATATGCCTGCACGACAACGGCACCGTGGCGAAATCTGTCCCATGCCCGATGAAAGGGCGTCGTTTTCCGGGGACGGCCCGTCGCGGTGTCCGCCGGCGGATCCGCCGGTGAACCCGCCGGTGAGGTCACGGAAGTTCGTCCACGCCCTGACCCGCCCTGACCGGGCCGGGTTGACGGGCAGCGTCGACGCCGCCGGTGGCAACACCCTAGAATCGCCATTCGCACGCGCACGGAAGAACGTCCTGGACCGTCATCCGGCCGCCCGGGACGGCCTCCGCGCGGCGATCACCACCCGGGGCGAGCGAACCGGCCACCGGCGCCGCCGACGGCTCCGGCCGAACCGTTCGACCCCCATCGACTTCGAGACGATCGCGAAGCGCCACCGCCCCCGGCGGCCCGGATTCCAGCTGTCACCGATCCATGTGCCGGTCCCGGCCGTTCGCGCCCGGCACCCGATGCCGCCCGGCCCCGGTGACCACCAGTCAGGAGGAAGCGATGCACGCCACGTTCCCCTTCACCACACCACACCACCTCGACAACGAGCCCGCGGCCGAGGCTCTGCTCGCACAGGCCCCGGTCGTCCGGGCGACGGCGGGCGCGGCAGATGTCTGGCTCGCCCTTTCCTACCGGGCGGTGCGCCAGGTGCTGAGCGACAGCCGGTTCAGCCGGGAGGCGGCCACGCTTCCGGGCAGCCCGCTGAAACTGTCCGTCGCCGCCGACCCGCTCCTGGTCTCCAGCCAGGACGGCGAGCGCCACGCCCGTCTGCGCAAGCTGATGTCGCAGGCGTTCAGCCCGCGCATGGTCGACCGGCTCGAACCACGCGTGCAGTCCGTCGTGGACTCCTTGCTCGACTCCCTCGAACCCACCGCGGATCTTGTGGCAGGTCTCTGCGCTCCGCTGCCGTTGATGGTCATCTGCGAGCTGCTCGGCGTGCCCTACTCCGAGGCGGCGGCCATCCGCAGGTGGACCAGGCGGCTGTTCGTCACGGACATCACTCCGGACGAACTGCGGGCCGCACAGGGCGAGATGCAGGACTGGCTCGCCGATCTGGTGCGTCAGAAGCGGGCGCGGCCGGACGACGGACTGATCTCGGCGATGGTCGCGGCCAATGACGAGGGCGACCACCTCACCGAACCCGAGCTGCTGGCCAACCTCGAGGGTCTGCTGATCGCCGGCCACGAGACGACCGTCAACCAGCTGGGCAACTCGTTGCTGACCCTGCTGCGCCACCCGGACCAGCTCGCGCTGCTGCGGTCGTCACCGGACCTGATCGGGCCGGCGGTCGACGAACTACTGCGCTACAGCAGGCTTTTCACCTCGGCCGAGGTCCGGGTCACGACCGAGCCCGTCACCCTGGAGGGCGTCGGACTGGAGGCGGGCGCACCGGTGTTGCCGGTCATCGTCGCGGCCAACCGCGACCCCGGCGTGTACCCGGATCCCGGCCGCTTCGACATCACGCGCGAAGGACCGGCAGCGCACCTCGCCTTCGGGCACGGGCCGCACTTCTGCCTCGGCGCGATATTGGCCCGCCGGGAGATGCGGGTGGCGATCGGGTCCGTGGTGAAACGCTTTCCGGGACTGCGCCTCGCCGTCGACGAGTCCGAGCTGACCTACGTGCCGGAACTCGTCTTCCGCGGCCTCCAGGCGCTGCCGGTCACTTGGTGATCCGTGGTCTACGGAACCAGCTCTGTTCCGGCTCTGGAGTGAGGGACGGGCTCACACCGCGATGCGGCCGGCGGCCGTGTCGCGGTGGTCGGAGTGTCCTCCTCCCGCAGCAGACCGGCGACCCGGCCCATGGCCGGTCTGGCGGGTGCCGGCCGGTCTGGGCGGGCCGGCACCGCCCGCCCGGCGTGTGCCGCCGGTGGAGGTCTCCCTGCCCGGCGGGGAGCGGCTCGTCCTCCCGTTCACGTCCTGCTTCAGCAGCGAGCCGGTCGACTGCTCCGCGAGAAGCACCTCCGGACTCGGCACGTCCCTCCTGTGCGACGCCGACGACGCACTGGTCGGCCAGTATCAGCAAGGCGTTCACCGACCTCACGGGCCGCCGGCTGCGGAGTGTGCTGTCTGTGGGACACCGGCGACGGCGCCCCGTGGCTGCCTCCAGGACCCACCCGGGACGGGGATCCGGCTGGCCATTGGCCAACGCCACCGGCTCATCCGTCCGGAGGCAACCGGATGGTGACCGGACCGGATGCCGAAGACAATGATGTTCCAGCCCCGACATGGCGGCTCGGGTGCGTCTCCGGTCGTGGTCTCCGTCGGTGGGTCGCGGACCGCCTGCCTGCGGAGGTGATCGCGTGAAGATTCCCCCTGGGTTCGGCACCTCACGCCTGAAGGTGCTGCGAACGCCGATGAAGGTGCTACGAAAGCCGACCGCCACAGGGCGGTCACCGCTGGTCATGATCCTGATCCTGGCGGTGCTCCTCCCGACGACGGGAATGCTGGGCTTCTTCGGCTTCCAGGATCTCACCGAGGCCCTGACCTACCCGGGCCGCATCACCGGCGCCGCCCTCACCCTCCTCGGGATCGTCACGCTCCTGGGCGCCGCGGCCGTGGTGGACCATTGGCATCGCAACTGCTTTGCCCACTCCGGCCTGGTCGCGCTGCTCGGCGCTTTCGCGGCACTCGTGGCCAACGTCCTGCTGGTGGTGGAGACGTGGAAGGACGGAGATTCCAGGCTCTATCTGACCCTGTGGTGCCTGCTCACCGCCGGTTCCGCGTGCGCCGTCGTCATGGTGTACCGCTCCAGGATCTCCATCCCCAGTCCCAAGTCGGTGGCGGCGGCGGTGATCGCCTCCGCGGCTCTCGCGGCGGCCAATTTCGGCTATGAGCACCTTTTCCAGCCGTCCCAGCGCGGTGCCAAGCCGCTCATCACCATGTCCGTGGGGAAGATCACGCTCCGCCCGGACCGGAAGGCGTTCGCCGTGCCGGTGGACCTCAGGCTCGAGAACCACGCCGATGTGGGTTTCTACATGCTCGGGACCGAGTTCCACTCCATGGCCGAGAAAGTGCCCCTGAGCCGGAAGGACCGGCTGTCCGAGCAGTGGCGCGACGACGCCGAGCAGTGGAGCAAGTCCGACCAGGAGTTGCGCCCCCTCTCCCGGCGCGAGATCCATCAGCGCGGCCTGTTGCTGGAGGCACAGCCGTGGCTGTCCACCGGGCAATGGATCGAAGCGGGCGAGAAGGTCGTCGCCCATACCGTCGTGCAACTGCCCATCAACACGCCTTACGACCAGCTCACCTTCTATGCCACCGCGAGCTTCGCGCGCAAGGACCGGCTCCGCCTGGAGACACTGCAGCGGGAGGGCTACTCCTGGAACGGTGTCAAGGTACCCGACTGGGTGACGCATGGGGGGCGCGACGCGGTCGTCTACCGCGGCAGGCTGTACGAGAACAACGAGCTCGACGAACACATTCGGGATGCCCGCTGGGTCACCGTCTACTGGTGCTTCGGCACGCACGGCGTCACCCTGTCCGAGATCATCGCACGGAAGGGCGAGGAGGACCGCGTCCTGTCCACGGAGGAGAGCCGTAAGCTGGCGGAGCGGTACGGGATCGTCAACGTGGCGACTGGCCCGTACGAGCAGACGTTGTGGGACATCAAGAAGAAACGGTGACCGGCACCGTCGCGTCGTCCGTGAGATCCGGCCGGCCCAGTCCTTCGAGCCACACCACGAGGGCGAGGGCGCTGTTCACGCGGTCACAGGAGTAGGCGTCCCCGAGGCCCAGGCGTGCTTCCCGCACGGCCCGGCAGAGGGTCTCCACGTCGAACATCTCCGTGACCAGCGGATGCCTCGCGGAGCGGCAGAGGTCGATGAGTTCGTCGCCGTGTGTCCGCAGCCCGCGCGCGTACAACTGGTCGAAGGGGATCTTGGCGGTGCGGCCGCGGATCGGCTCGGGGAGCAGATCCGCCATCGCCTCGCGCAGCACCGCTTTCGGACGGCCCGGACGGAACACCGCCTCGGCGGGCAGGCGGCGCATCGTGGTGACGACCTCGGGGTCGAGGAAGGGGTGCGAGAGGAGGAAACCGTCCTGCCGCGCGCGGCGCCACGACAGCGGGTCGGGCGCGGCCAGGTAGTTGGCCGCGTCGTAGAGGGACTCCTCCGGCCGGCGCCCGAACAGGAAGCGGGCCTCGGCGCCGCCGGCCTGACGGTAGCCGTGGGCCCGCGCGAACGCGCGCCGCAGCCACGGGGGGCGCGAGAAGCCGCCGAGGCCGCCGAGTACGGTTCCCCGGCCGTCGAGGGCCATGGTGACCCGTTCGGCCGCCCGCGGCAGGGCCGGCCGCACGACGTTGGCTATCACGACGTCCCGCAGGCCCCGCTCCCCGTCCGCGGCCCAGGCCCGCGCCTGCCTCGTCAGCTGCCGCAGCTGTCCCGTGCGGGCCAGCCTGTGCAGGTGCAGCGGGTTGGCGTCGGCGACGGGGTCGGCCCCGCAGCCGGTCAGGAGCACATCACAGCCGAGTCCCGCCGCGGCGCCGTGCAGCCTGCTCCAGAACGGCGCGCGGAAGGCGTGGGCGTGCGGCTCGTCGGCGTCCGCGGCATGGTGCTCGAAGTCGTCGAAGTCGGACACGTCGTCGGCGTCGACGCTCACCAGGCGGGCGCCGGGAGCGTGCCGGCGGACGCTTTCCACCGCCTGGTCCACGTACGGCTGCTCCCCGGCCAGTTCCCCGGTGCCGAAGCGCCCGGCGAGCAGGACGAGGTCTCCCGGGCCGTCCTGCCCGGCGGCCGGCAGGCGTGCGGCGAGCAGGGCGACGCTGGTGGAGTCGGTACCGCCGGAGAGGTGGCATGCCGTCACCCCGCCCAGCCGGCGCGCAACGGCGTTCTCCAGCGCGTGGCGCAGGTCCCGCGCGGCGCCGCCGAGGTCACGGGCGTCCGCTTCCGGTGCCGAGGCCTCGTACGTCTGGCGGGAGCCCCTTGCCGCACGGCCGCGTATCCGCCCGGTGGGCGAGAGTTCCACCACCTCGCCGCCCAGCACCCGGCGCACCCCGCGGAAAGGGGTGGACTCCCAGTGCGGTTGCGCGGCGGCACCGGCCAGGTACCGGCAGAAGTAGCGGCGGTCCAGCTCCGCCCCCTCGCTCAGGCGGCGCGCCGACGTGCTGACCGCGTGCACCCGGCCACCGGATTCCCTGAGGAACAGGGGGACGCGTGCCTGTGCGTCCCTCATCAGCAGGACGCGGTCGGGGCACAGCAGGACGGCCGCGTAGTCGCCGGCCGGCAGCCGCGGCCAGGGTCCCGGCCGGGCGAAGGCGTCGAGCAGGCGGCGGGCGCCCGCCGCGCGGTCACGGGCCGAGCCCGCCCAGCCGACGACCACCGCGGTGCCGGCCGGGGAGGCCACCGTCGTCACCAGTCCCCGCCCGGCCAGGGCCGCGGACACCGAGAGCTTCGGGGCGCCGCCGGCCCACTCCAGCAGGAGGGCGCGCACGTCACTGTCCTCCGCCGCCGATGGAGAGCACCGGGGCGAACGCGTGGCCGCGCGGGTCCGCGTCGGGTATGCAGAGACCGGCCGCGGACGTCCAGGCGTGCAGGGCGAACGGGCGCTCGCGCACGCCGACGTGGAGCACCGCCTGCAGGCCCTGCCGGCGCAGCAGGACGAAAGCGGTCACGGCCTCGGTCTTGCAGTCGTCGTCGACGAACCAGCTGCCACGGCCGTACGACTGCACCGCCTTCTTCAGCCGTGCGACGTGCTCGGCCGGGGCGGGGTCCGCGCGGGCGTACTCGGGGGCGGCCACCGAGAGGAGCCGCAGGACCCGTCCGAACCCGATGACCCGGATCAGCAGGTGGACGCCGCGCAGCCACAGCCCGACCGAGGCGCCCGGACGCCGTTTCCCGCGGCTCGGCACACAGCCCGCACGGATCAGGCCGGTGACGAGTTCGCGGCGTCTGCCGGAAGCCGCGTCGGTGAAGGCCCGCAGGTCCGTCGTCGTCATTCCGAGGAAACGCGTCCTCTTCCAGTCGGCGATCAGGACGCCGTCGGACAGTCTGGTGACCCTGCAGTGCGGTGCGAGCAGCCGGGTCATGGCCAGCAACGCGTCGGCATCCTCCGTCACCAGTCATCCTCCAGGATCGGGCCCCCGCGGCGGGTGCGACGGCGGGCGCCGGCCCACTGCGGCGACGAGGTCAGGACAGGTAGCCGTGACCGTCGTACATGCCGCCGCTGAAGCCCCTGATCAGACGGCCGTTGCCGAGGAGAACGAGGCCGCACGGCACACGGCGCCGCAACAGTCGGAGAAACGGGAGAGACATGGCCTACCTCCAGGTGGGGCAGTACCGGGCGATTTCAGGCTACTACGCACGGAATGCCCCGCAACCGGACCGGCCGCGGGCACGGGATCGCTCCGGGCGAGTTGCGGGCGGCCGTGGTCGGCACCAGGGTGGAAGAAAGGCGGCACAGCAGGCTCGGACGCGCCGACTCACCGTACGGCCGGACGTGCGGTATCCGCTCGCCGAAGGTGTCTCGGGCGTGCGGCCGGGGCGGTCACCGGATGCACGGGGGGCAGTCGGAGCGGAGACACCATGACGAACGAATCATTCGACCGCCGTGCGGGCGACGGGCAGTTCGGACTCTACGACCAGAGCGTCCTCAAGCGTGAGAACGCCTACACGGGCAAGTACCTCGTGCTTCTCGACTGCGAGGAAGGGGAGCGCGGCATGGAGGTGCTGCGTTCCCAGGCCGGCATCGCGAGCGCGGAACCGGTGCGCGGTGCCGAGGCGGAGAACGCGGTGCGCGTCCTCGAGGAACCGGACGTGAACGCGCTCTTCCCGGAGCTGGGCGTCGCCGTCGTCGACGTGGCACCGGACCAGCGCGAGGCCCTGGTGACGGCCGCTCAGGAGGAGCCGTCGGTCATCGCCGCGGAACCCGAGCGCCTGGTCTACATCTCGACGATCACGGACCGCTCGCGGGAGGTGAAGGGGTACTACCCCACGTACCGCAGCGACGAGGACGTCCTGGAGCGGCACACCACGGCGGCGATGGCCGTCTCGCTGGGCCCGGCCTGGGACGAGACCGACCACACATGGGGCCTGCAGGCGGTGCGGGCCAATCATTCCCATCTGACGGGCCAGGGCGTCGGGGTCGCGGTGCTCGACACCGGAGTGGACACCGGACACCCCGACCTGTCCGCGCGCATCGCCGGGACCGCGTCCTTCGTGCCGGGGCAGTCGGTGCAGGACGGCAACGGCCACGGCACCCACTGCATCGGCACGGCGGCAGGACCGGCGGAGCCGCAGCAACGGCCGCGCTACGGCATCGCGCCCGAGGCACAGATCCTGGCGGGCAAGGTGCTCAGCAATCAGGGCAGCGGGAGCGACGGGCAGATCCTCGCGGGGATCGCCTGGGCGCTCTCCCAGGGGGCGAGGGTGATCTCCATGTCACTCGGCGCCCCGGTCAGCCCCGGCCAGCTGTTCTCACCGGTTTTCGAGAGCCTCGCCAAGCGGGTCGTCGCCGCGGGCACGCTGATCGTCGCGGCGGCGGGCAACGACGGCGGGCCGGTCAACCACCCGGCCAACTGCCCCTCGATCCTGGCTGTCGCGGCTGTGGGCAAGGCGCTGGACGTGGCGCCGTTCTCCTGCCGGGGCCAGGGGCTCCTCGGTGCCGAGATCAACATCGCCGCGCCCGGGGTGGAGGTGCGCTCCGCCTGGCCGATGCCCCAGGTCTACAACACGATCAGCGGGACCAGCATGGCCACCCCGCACGTCGCGGGCATCGTCGCGTTGCTGGCCCAGGCGGCGCCGGACGCCCCGGCGTCCGAACTGAGGAAGCGCCTGCTCTCCGGCGCGTACCGGCTCGCGCAACTGCCCGCGAGCGTCGGTGCCGGTCTGGGACAGACTCCGTGACCGAATCCCCGCGGGTGGACGTCATCCTGTCCGTCGACGACCCCGGGCGGTTCGCCGAGACGATCGGTGCGGCACAGGCCGTCGGGCTCACCGTGACGAGTGAGCAGCCGCTCATCGGCACGGCCGCCGGCACCATCGCCGAGGACCGGATCCCGCTGCTGCGGGCGGTGGAAGGCGTGGAGGCCGTCGAACGGGCCCGCGCCGTCCGCCTGCCACCGCCCGAGCCGCCGGACCGGTGACGACGGACGACGGGGGAGGTGCCCACGAGGGTCACCGTCTCCCCGGCCGGCCGCACCGGGCCGGCCGGGGAGGCCAGGTCCGGTGCGGCCGGCCCGGACCGTCAGGGCCAGACGCCGGAGAAGTCGATGCTCCGGGCCCACTCGGGGTGGTCTATCAGGGGGTTGCGGTTCCCCTGTATCCCCGCGATGGCGGCGTTGCGGTGCGACTCGTACTCGGTCACGGGTTCGTTCTCGTGCCACTCCAGGAGGATGGGCAGCCGCTCCTCGGGGAACTCCCCCGCCCTGTCCCCGACGAGTCCGGGGTAGCGCAACAGGAAGTACAGGGTGGCCCTGGCGACGGCTCCCTTGCTGTGCTCCGGTTCGAACCCGCTCTTCTCGCGCATGCCGCAGTCGGCCCGCACGGCCTCCTCGAACCCCGGGAAGTCCATGTAGGGGTAGTTGCCGCGGAAGCTGTTGCACGCCGGTTCGCAGGCGAACAGATGGTGCAGATCACCCCGCATGGGCTCCCGCTTGGCGAACCAGGACTGCGGGACGACGTGCTCGCAGTTGAACGGCAACGACGCCTCCAGGACATCCAGTTCCGCGACGAGTTCGTCCGCGCTCGCCGCGCTCTCCCGCAGCAGGAACTCCTGCATGCCCTGGAGCCGGGACGCCTCGGCGGCGGCGTCGGCGCGGATGAGTTCCTCCGCGGTGAAGGCCCGCCCCGAGTAGACGCTGCGCAGGAGGCGGTCGGGGTGGAGGTCGACCCACGGGTAGAGCATGCGCGCCGGTTTGTAGGAGGGGCGGGGCCCGTGCGTCTCCTCCAGCAGCGCGGTCAGCGCCTGTCGCAGTGGCTCGCCGTACGAGTCGGCGTCGACGTGCGCGTAGTAGGCGTCCCGTGCGGCGCGGTCGTCCTCGCGGACGTAGTAGGGGCGAGACTCCCCGAGCCGGAGGTTGAGCAGGGCCGCGTCCAGGTCCTGCGCGACGGCGTCGCTGACGACGGAGCGCCCCGCCGCCCGCCCCGCTGGGGCGGGGACGGCGCCGCCGGCGGCCACCGCGGTCACCCGCGGACCGGCGGACCGGTCGGCGCCGCGCCCCCCGGGCGCCTGCGCGTCGACGCCCACGGTGATCCGCAGCGGCACGGTGATACCGACGGCGGTACCGGGGGTGAGCGGTGCGGAACCGTCCGGCACGGATCCGTCCGGCCCCGGCTTCCCCGCCACCAGGGGAGCCCCCTCGGGGCGCGGCCCGTCCGGCGGCTGGAACAGTTCGTCGCGCAGCCGGGCCGCGTTCCCGGTCAGCGTGAGCCGGCTCAGCGCTTGCAGCACACGGCTGACACGCACTCCCTCGTTGGCCTTCCACGCCAGGCGGTGCTCGCCCATCCCCGGCCGCCAGGGCGTGCCGTCGGTGGCCAGGGGGTGGCCGTCGGGACCGGTCTCCGGCACGGCCGAGTGGTGCAGCGCGACGACTTCCCACTGATCGTTGAAGACGGGGGCCCCGGAGGACCCCGGCGAGGTGTCGGTCACGTAGTGGACGAACAGGTCCAGCAGATCGACGATCTGGTTCTCGCGCAGGGCGAGTTGCTTGGGCTCGCCGTTGGGATGCTGGATGATGTTGACGAATTCCCCGAGGATGGCCTTCCCTTGCGCACCGTCCAGCGGCAGCCAGCCGAAGTCGGCGAGCCGCGTGCCCTCCTGGTTGTGCTCGGCCACCGCGACGACGGTGAAATCCAGCTCCCGGTCGGTGGCGAAGAAACCGTGGGGATCGATACGGAAGGCCGCCGGAACCAGCGGGCGCCCGTCCACGCCCGCCTGGAAATCGAATTCGACGACTGCGTGGCCCGCTTCCTCCGGGCTCCGCAGTACGTGGTTGTTGGTGAGGAGGAGGGAAGGAGACACCAGGAAACCGGTGCCGTAATGTCCGCCCTCCGGCGTGCGGACGGAGACCCGCCCGATCGACCGGGCGGCCAGATATCCTCCCTCCAGGAAGGCCACTCCCGTGAGGTTGTTGCGTCCCATCAGGCGTTCCAGGCCGAGGACATCGGCGCCGAACGCGTCCGGTGACAGCGGCAACGTACTGCCAGCCGTCGTGACGGGCTGCGTCGGTATCTGCTCGATCGCCTTGGCGAGCGACCAGTCGGCGTTCAGTCGCGCCAGTCGCTTCTTGACCCGACTGGGTTCGTCGGCGTACAGCACGCCCCGGCTATCGAGGGTCTGAAGGGTTTCCTCTCGCTGCGGGGTCCGGCTGCCGAAACGTTTCGCCGCATTTTCCAGCTGCGTCAGGTAATCCGTTTCCGCCTGAGGAACGTGTTCCGCGGTGATCATCGAACGTCTCCCTCGATCCGCTCCCCTCCCCCATTGTGTCCGCCGGTCACGGTGTTTTCTCCTCGTACGGACGGTCATCGGTTCAACAGTCACCTGGTCAACCATCTCCGCGGCCACGGGATACAGTGCGCGAGACGGCAGCCCGGTCCGAGAGGGGAAGCGTGACCGACACCAGCAGCACCCGGCCCGCCGAGGGGGACGCGAGAGCACCGCGGCGGAGCCGGCTGCACCGCCTGCTGCGCCACCTCCCCCTGATCGCCCCCTTCCTGCTGTGGGCCGTGCCCTGCTGGGTGCTCCTGTACACCGGCCAGGACTGGCCGGTGCCCGTCACGTCGGCCGGCACCGCGCTGTTCGCTCTCGGCCTGCTGTGCATGCCGTTCGCGATGGCACGCGGCCACGGCCGGCGCCAACAGGACCGGGCGGCGATCATCGGTGACATCCTGCTGGGCACCAGCTGGGTCCTGTTCACCTGGTCCGTTCTGGTCGGCGTCCTGGGGCGGGTCGCCCTGGCCGTGAGCGGTGCCGGGGAGAGCCAGGACCAGGCCCGCATCGTCACGTGGGCTGTCCTCGGCGTCACCGCCGTACTGCTCGCCTGGGGCCACGCCGAGGCCCGCCGTGTGCCGCGCGTGCGCCGGCTCGACGTGCGGCTCCCGCGGCTGGGCGCCGGGCTGGACGGTCTGCGGGTCGTGCTCATCACCGACACCCACTACGGCCCGCTCGACCGCGCCCGCTGGTCGGCGCGGGTGTGCGAGACCGTGAACGCTCTCGAAGCCGACGTGGTCTGCCACACCGGCGACATCGCGGACGGCACCGCCGGTCGCCGCCGCGCCCAGGCCGTCCCGCTCGGTACCGTGCGGGCCACCCGGGCCCGGGTGTACGTCACCGGCAACCACGAGTACTACAGCGAGGCGCAGGGCTGGGTCGACCTGATGGACGAGCTGGGCTGGGAGCCGCTGCGCAACCGCCATGTGCTGCTCGAACGCGGAGGCGACACCCTCGTGGTCGCCGGCGTGGACGACGTCACCGCCGGGTCCTCCGGCCTGCCGGGCCACCGCGCCCACCTCGCCGGCGCCCTGGACGGCGCCGACCCCGACCTGCCCGTCCTGCTCCTGGCCCACCAGCCCAAGTTCGTCGACCGGGCGGCGGCCGCCGGCATCGACCTCCAGCTCTCCGGCCACACCCACGGCGGGCAGATCTGGCCCTTCCATCACCTGGTCCGTCTCGACCAGCCCGCCCTCGCCGGCCTCAGCCACCACGGTCCCCGTACCCTCCTCTACACCAGCCGTGGCACCGGCTTCTGGGGTCCGCCGTTCCGCGTCTTCGCCCCCAGCGAGATCACCCTGCTCGTGCTCCGCAGCCCGCACCGGCCCACCTCGCCGTAGCACCGGCGGACCGGCACATCCGCTCGCGGCTGTCCGGGAGAGACGGAACAGCGAGTACGGCCCCGTCCGGTGACCGCGGTGGGCGGCGCGCCCTCCAGCACCGTCCGCCTGGCCAAGGCCGCGGTGAGGGCGCCGGCGGCCGGGTCCGGGCGGGCATACTCGTCGAACGTCCCGACCTGGAGGCAGCGTGACCACCCTCGAGCCCGAACCCATCCACACCGGTCGGCTGACCCTGCTTCCCCTGCGGGTCGGGCACGCCGAGGAGATGGCCGCGGTGCTGTCCGACCCCGGCCTGCACGCCTTCATCGGCGGGGCACCGGACACCGCCCAGGACCTGCGCGCCCGCTACGAACGCCTGGTGGCCGGCTCACCCCGCCCCGGCGAATCCTGGTGCAACTGGGTCGTCCGGCTCCGCGACGCTGCCTGCCTGACCGGCTGTGTCCAGGCGACGGTCACCGCCGAGGATCACGGATCGGCTGCGGAGATCGCCTGGGTGGTGGGAACTCCCTGGCAGCGGCGCGGCATCGCCACCGAGGCTGCCCGAAGTCTCGTCACCTGGCTGGGGAATCACCTCGTGCACACGGTCACCGCCCACATCCACCCGGACCACAGGGCATCCGCCGCCGTCGCCGCCGCGGCCGGCCTCACTCCCACCGGCCAGTGGCACGACGGAGAGATCCGATGGGAGCTGACGATCAGCTGACCACAGATCCACGGTCGACCTCCTGTGGCCGGCCGGCCGTTCACCGGACTCCCCGGGACCGCCTGCGCCGCCCCGTGCGCAGACCGCGCGCGCATGGGGCGGCCCGTGGTGGCGTAGGCGGGGCCGTGAGGGTTATCCGACGGACATGGCGAGGCTTCATCTTCCTGGACGGAAAGCACACCGCGGCAGCGACGGGACACCGGCACCCGAGGAGGTCGGGCCCGGACCCGAAGTGGAGCGCCGGGCACCGGACACGCCGACGGAGCTGTCCAAACGAGCCTGGGGCGGTGTGTTCAAGGGAGCCTTGCGGGAGTTCAAGGACGACGAGCTGACCGACCGGGCGGCGGCCCTGACGTACTACGGGGTGCTGTCGCTGTTCCCGGCGCTGCTGGTGCTCGTGTCCCTGCTGGGCATCACCGGCGAGTCCGCGACCGACACCGTGCTGGCCAACATCGAGAAGCTCGCTCCCGGCTCGGCCCGGGACATCATCACGAGGGCCGTGGAGCAGTTGCAGGGCAACGCCGGCGTCGGCTCCGTCATGGCCGTCGTCGGCATCGTGCTGGCGGTGTGGTCGGCCTCCGGATACGTGGCCGCGTTCATCCGCGCGGCGAATGCCGTCTACGACATGCCGGAGGGCCGTCCGGTCTGGAAAGTGCTTCCCGTACGGCTGGGCGTGACCGTCGTGCTGATGGTGCTCGCCGTGGCCAGCGCGCTGATCGTGGTGTTCACCGGTGGGCTGGCCCGCCGGGCCGGTGCCCTGCTGGGCGTGGGCGACACGGCCCTGACGATGTGGTCGATCGCCAAGTGGCCGGTCCTGGTCGTCCTGGCCACCGCGATGATCGCGATCCTGTACTGGGCGTGCCCCAACGTGAAGGTGAAGGGCTTGAGGTGGATCACCCCGGGCAGCTTCCTGGCCCTCTTCATCTGGCTGATCGCTTCGGCCGGGTTCGCGTTCTACGTCGCGAACTTCGCCTCCTACAACAAGACCTACGGCACCATGGCCGGCGTCATCGTGTTCCTCGTCTGGCTGTGGATCACCAATCTGGCCATCCTGCTGGGTCTCGAGTTCGACGCCGAGACCGTACGCCAGCGGGCCATCGCGGGCGGCCTGCCGCCCGGCACCGAGCCGTACACCCAGCCCCGCGACACCCGGGAGTGGGACGAGAACGACCGACGGCGGCTGGGCGAGGCCTGACCGGTTGACCGGCCGGCGCAACGGCCCGCCGCACGGCGATGACAGGGGGCCGGCACGTCTGGCTACCGTGTAGGTCCAGTCGGTCGGAGGGGGTTCACATGAAGTATCAGGATGCGGACTACAAGGCTGCCGTGGCCGCCGCGGTGGAGATTCTGCGGGGGTGGGCCCGGCAGGGCCGGACCGGTACCTACAAAGCGCTGAGCGAGGCCCTGGCGCCGGAGCACCGGGTGCACTGGCAGGGCCGGATGATGTCGCTCCTGCTGGGGGACGTCTGCCGCCGGGACAGCGACGGCCCCGACCCCATGCTGTCGGCGCTGGTGGTCAACGGCTCCAGCCGCAAGCCGTCCGGCCAGTTCTTCGAGCTGGCCGTCACCGAGTTCCGCCGCCGGGACCCGCACTGGACCTGGGAGCAGGAGCGGGACGCGGTCCTCGAGCGTTACGGTGCCCCGGCCGCGCCGTGAGTACCGCCCATCGATCATGCCGGCCATGACAGATCGCGGTCCGGTCCTGCGGACCGTCACCTCGGCGGCGCGGGACTCTCCGAAACCGCTCGGGGTGGCGGAGTTCCCTCCTCCGGCACGCCCCGTCGGCAGCGGTCTGCACGTCGGTGCGATGTGGCTGTGGCACGACGTGGACCCGGTCCACCGCAGCGGTGACGGGTGAGTCCTCGTACGCGGCTACCATCCGTACAGAGTTCCGGGAACAGGTCCCGGGTGGTTCGTGGTGTCGAGAGTTGGGGGTTCCGCATGGTCGCGGGTCGTGTCGTCCGGTTCGACAGTTCGCGCGGTTACGGGTTCGTGGCGCCGGAAGGCGGCGGAGAGGACGTCTTCCTGCATGTGAACGATCTGCTGATCCCCGAGGAGTACGTGCGCTCGGGGCTGGTCGTGGAGTTCGACGTGGAGAACGGCGAGCGGGGGCCGAAGGCGTCGAACATCCGCCTCCCCGAGGGCGTCGATCCCGGCCCGCTGCGGCGGCCGGCCGCGGCACCGCGGTCGGTGGTGCTGGACGAGTCCGGCCACCCGATGTGCGATGTGCTCAGCGCCGCGGAGTACCGCCGCGAGGTGACGGAGCTGCTGCTGAACGCGAGTCCGCTGCTGACCGCGGAGCAGATCCTCGGTATCCGCAGCGCCCTCGTGAAGTTCAGCGAGAGCCACGGCTGGGTCGAGGACTGACCCGCACGGGCGGTCCAGGGCACCGCACCGGAGCACCGGGGCCGGCCGGCGCGGCAGGGGCGTGAACCATCGGGTTCACGCCCCTCGTCGTTGTGGCCGCCGTCACCGGTCCGGCGAGTTGCTGTAATGCCTGCTCCAATTGGAGCAGGCATTACGGTAAGATCGCGCACGAGAGGGTCAAGGGCGGGGCGACGGAAGGGTCTTCTGGATGACCGGGCCGCGGACGAGTGGCAAGAAGCGCGCCAACGGCGTGGAGTCGCGGCAGCGCATCCTCGACGCGGCGGTGGCCATCGCGGGCGAACGCGGGTACGACGGCACGTCGATCGCGGCGGTCAGCGCCCGGTGCGGGTTGCCGGCCAGCTCGATCTACTGGCATTTCAGGGACAAGGACGACCTGATCGCCGCCGTCATCGAGCGCAGTTTCGAGACCTGGCTCGCGGCCGTGGAACTGCCCGGCGAGGAGGCCGGCACTCCGCTCGACCGGGCCCTGATCATGGCGGCGAACGTGGCCAAGTCCCTGGTCAACGAACCGGACTTCCTGCGTCTCGGCCTCATGCTGGCCCTGGAACGGCGGCCCGAGGAACCCCGGAGCCGGACGGTGTTCTTCCAGGTCCGGCACATCGCCCGGCAACGGATCGAGGAAGTCGTCCGGTTCGTGCTGCCCCAGCTGGACGAGGACGCGGTGCGCGTCCTCACCACCTACGCCATCGCCGGGGCCGACGGATTGTTCATCCAGCGGGAGTTCAACGGCGACGGCGTCGATCTGGTCGAGATGTTCCAGTTCCACGCCCGGCTGGTGTACGAGACGGGCATCCGCATGGCGGCGGAGCGCATCCGATGACCCCCGCCGGCCGGCGACACACCGCGTACGCCCCGCCGTCGAGCGGGGACGCGGGACACGCGTGCGCCGGCCGGTTCCGGTGCGCACCCCCCGGGGCTCCCGCCGCGGTGCCGGCCGGTCGTCCGCACCGGTTACGGCACCGCCCCGGACCCCGGCCGGCGGACATCTCCCGGCGCCTCGACCGCCGCGCCCGCCGCCGGCGACGGCCGGCCCGGCCGAGGCGCGCCCCGGCCGCCTGGGCCCGGTGCCGGTGACCTCCGGCGGGCAACCGCCGCCCACCCGTGCCGTCCGGAAATCCATCCCCGAGAGAGAGTCAGCAGGTCACCGCATGCCCGCCGCACTTCGCCGGATCGACGTCCATCAGCACGTCACACCGCCCTTCTACGGCGCCCTGCTCGCCCAGGCGGGCATCGCCGAGGCGGGTGGCCGCGCCCTGCCCGACTGGAACCCCGCGGCGGCGCTGGAGTCGATGGACCTGCTGGGCACCGCCACCGCGATGGTGTCCGTCTCCACGCCCGGCACCGGTTTCCTCACCGACCCGGCCGAGGCCGCGGGCCTGGCCCGGCGGCTCAACGACTTCTCCGCCGCCCTGGCCGCCGACCACCCCGGACGCTTCGGCTGGTTCGCCACGCTGCCCATGCCGGACGCCGAGGCCGCCGTCAACGAGGCCCGCCGGGCCCTGCTCTCGCTGGGCGCGGACGGGGTCACCCTGCTCGCCAACACCCAGGGCGTCTACCTGGGCTCGCCCGGCCAGGACGCGCTGTGGCGGTGTCTGGACGAGCACGGCGCGGTGGTGTTCGTCCACCCGGCCGAGCTGCCGGCGCCCGCGATCAAGGACATCCCGCCGTTCGCCGCCGACTTCCTGCTCGACACCACCCGCGCCGCCTACCTCCTGGTGCGCGGCGGCATCGTGCGCGACTTCCCGAACATCCGGTTCGTGCTGAGCCACGGCGGCGGCTTCGTGCCGTACGCCTCCCACCGCATGGCCGTGACGATCGCGAACGACACGGGGCGCTGCCCGCGGGACGTGCTGGACGACTTCCGGTCCTTCTACTTCGACACCGCGCTCTCCTCCAGTCCGGCGGCCCTGCCCACCCTGCTGGGCTTCGCCCGGCCCGGGCACGTGCTGTTCGGCAGTGACTGGCCGTTCGCGCCCACCGCCGCCGGGCAGTACTTCGCCGCCGGCCTGGACACCCACGTGGGCCCGGACACGCTGGCCGCGGTCAACCGTACGAACGCCGAGGCGCTGTTCCCCCGTCTGGCCACCCGGCCGCCGGCGCCCCCCGTCCGCCCCCTGACCGCGCGGCTGCGCCAGTCCGTGCACCGGGCCGGGGCCCGGCTCGCCTTCAAGCTGGTCCAGCCCGGCGCCGACTGACCGCCGGCCCCGGCGGACGTCCCGGTCAGCGGCGGGGCGCCGGCCGGAGGCCGGGGTGGCGGTCCGGATTCACCACCGTGGACAAGCCGTTGAGCAGCAGGCGGGTGCCGCCGCGCAGATGGGCCGCGTCCTGGGCGTCGTCACCGGTGGGCACGAGCCAGGTGTACTGCTCGGTCCAGGTCAGACGGGAGCCGGCGGGTACGTCGGAGAGTTCGACGGTGACGAGGGAGACCCAGCGGCGGGTGCCGTCCACCTCGGCCTCGTACACGTACACGATCCGGGTGTCCGGGACGATGTCCAGGAAGCGCGAGCGGTAGGCGAGACGCTCCTCGGTGTCACCGGAGACGAAGACGTTGCGGGCGTTCTCGCCGCCGCCGACCCGGAAGTCCAGCTCGTGTGCGGCGGTGCCGAGGGGGCCGGGGAGCCGGAACCAGCGGCCGCGCAGGGAGGGTTCGGCGAAGCCGCGGAAGACCTCGGCGCGGCTCACCGTGAAGTCCGTGCCGACGGAGAACGAGCCGTGCCGCGCGGGCGGCACCGGGTGCTCCCGGGCCCCGGTGAGTTGACCTGCGTCCATGGCGTCAACCTAACACCCGTGCCGGACCCGTCTCAGCGCGCCCGGCCGGTCGCGCGGCCGGTCAGCAGGTCCCGCAGTTCACGGGCGTTGCGGCGGCTGACGGCGAGGGTCCGGTCACCGATGCGGACGGTCAGATTGCCGCCCTCCACCCGGAGTTCCTCGATCCGGCCGAGGGCGACCAGCCGGCTGCGGTGGATCCGTACGAAGCCGTGCGCGCGCCACTGCTCCTCCAGGGTGGACAGCGGGATCCGCACCAGGTGGCTGCCCGCGCCCGTGTGCAGCCGCGCGTAGTCGCCCTGCGCCTCGACATGGGTGATGTCGGCGAGGGGCACGAACCGGGTCACCCCGCCGAGTTCGACGGGCACCTGGTCGCCCGGGGCGGTGGGCGCGGGCGCCGGGAGCGCGGCCGGGCGGGGGCCCTGACCCGCCCGGACCAGGTCGGCGACGCGCCGTACGGCCTCGGCGAAGCGCTCCTTGCGCAGCGGTTTGAGCAGGTAGTCCACCGCCTTGAGGTCGAAGGCGCGCACGGCGAAGTCCTCGTACGCGGTGACGAAGACGATCAGCGGCGGCGCGGCGAACCCGCCGAGGGTGCGGGCCAGTTCGAGGCCGTTGAGGCCGGGCATGTCGATGTCGAGGAAGACGACGTCGAAGCCCTCGGGACCGTCCGGGCCGTGTGCCACGGCCCGGCCGAGCAGGCGCAGCGCCTCCGTGGCCTCCCGCGCGGGCACGGCCGTGCCGACCCGGGGATCCTCGCCCAGCAGGTACAGCAGTTCGTCGAGCGCGGGACGTTCGTCGTCCACGGCCAGGACGCGCAAGGGCGCGTCGGTCACTCCCATGTCCGCACCGCTCCTCTCCTCGTCCTCGGCCGCTCCCCCATGGTGGTCCCCGCCGGCCGCCGCCGTCGAGATCGCGGACGGCGGTGTGTCCGGGCCGTGATGCCCGGGGCCCGGGACGCGTCACTTGAGGCCGCTGAGCATGACACCGCGGATGTAGTGCTTCTGCAGCAGCAGGAACAGCACCAGGACCGGCAGGACGCTCAGCACGAGGCCGGCCATGACGACGGGCATCGTACGGGCCGGGTCGACGTGGTCCCGCAGCAGCTGGATGCCGACGGGCAGCGTCATCAGGTCCGGGTTGGCGGTCGAGACGAGCAGCGCCCAGATGTACTCGTTCCAGGCGTCGACGAAGGTGAGCAGCCCGAGCGTGACCAGGACCGGCTTGGTCTGCGGGACCACGATCCGCCACCACACGGTGAACTCGCCGGCCCCGTCGATGCGGGCGGCCTCCAGGACCTCGGCCGGCAGGGACAGCATGAACTGGCGGGTCAGGAAGATCCCGAAGCCGTTGACGAGGAACGGCACGGCGAGGGCCGCGATGCTGACGGTCAGGCCCGCGCCGCCGCGTCCGAGCAGGTCGTTGCCGCCCGCCAGCGGCCAGTGCACCAGGATCAGGAAGCGCGGGACGAGGAAGAGGAACGGCGGGAACATCATGGTCGACAGCACCAGCCGGAAGACGAGGTCGCGGCCGGGGAAGCGGAGTCTGGCCAGCGCGTAGCCGGCGAGCGACGAGGTGAGCAGCACCGAGGCGGTGATCACGACGGTGACGACGACACTGTTGCGGAAGAGTACCGGCAGGTTCAGCTGAACCGTGGCGGCCCGGTAGTTGGCCAGGCCGAACGCCTTCGGCCAGAACCGGTACGGCAGGGTGCCCGCCTCGCCAGGTCCCTTGAAGGACGTCAGCACCATGTCCAGGAACGGCACCACCGTGAGCACCGCGCCGGTCGCCACGACCAGGTACGACAGCCAGGGGACGCGCCGCCGGCTCACGCGTCCTCCCCCGCCCGGCGGAAGATCCACAACTGGGCCAGGGTGACCACGAGGACCACGGCGAACAGCACGAACGCGGCGGCGCTCGCGGTGCCCCAGTCGCCGTAGTCGAAGGCCCGCCGGTACATCTCCAGCGCGGCCACGTCGGTGGCGTCGCCCGGGCCGCCCCGGGTCATCACGGTGATCAGCGCGAAGGACTGGAGACCGGTGAGGAACTGGGTGACGCACACGAACAGCAGGGAGGGCCGCAGCAGGGGCAGGGTGATCCGCCAGAACACGGTGCGGGGCCCGGCGCCGTCCAGCTCGGCGGCCTCGTAATAGGAGGCGGGGACGGACTTCAGCCCGGCGGTCAGCACGAGGATCGCCGAGCCGAGCGAGGCCCAGGCCTGGACGACCACGACGGAGGGCAGGGCGGTGTCCGGGTCCTGGAGGAACGCCACCGAGCCGAGTCCGAGGGCGTTGAGGAGGCCGTTGGCCAGGCCGCCCGGCTCGTACATGTACTTCCAGACGTTGCCGACGGCGACGACGGTCGTGACGATCGGCAGGAAGTACAGGGTGCGCCACAGTCCCTGGAACCGCAGCCGCTCCACGCAGGCGGCGACGGCCACCGAGCCGGTCAGGGCCAGTGCCACGGTGCCCAGGGCGAACAGCAGCGTGTTGGTGAGGACCGGCACCAGGAACGTCGATCCACCGGCGAAGAGGGCGCCGAAGTTGTCCAGGCCGGCCGGTTCGACGGCACCGAGGTCGAACCCGGTCCAGTGGGAGAGCGACAGCAGCAGCGCGAAGCCGAGCGGCAGGAGCAGGAAGACGGCGAAGAACAGCAGCGCCGGGGCGAGGAAGAGGTAGGCGACGGCCGTCTGGCGGTGCCGGGCCCGGCGGCGGGCGTGGCCGGCGGGAGCGGCGGGCCCGGGGGCGGGCGCCCGCTCGGGCGTCGGTGGGGTCAGCACGTTCACCATGGCCGGGACACCTCCTGGTCGACCTGGCGGCGGGTGGTGCGCAGCGCCTCCGTCACGGACTGCCGGCCGGTCCACAGCGCCTCGATGTTCTTGCGCAGCAGCGCCTTGGCCCGGGCCGCGCCCGGTCCGTTCGGCTCCGGCACGGCGTAGGCCAGCGCGTCCAGGAACGGGCGCAGGTTCGGGTCGCCGCCGGTGCCGGCGAGCGCGCGCATGTCGCCGGCGCGGGCGGTCAGCGAGCCGACGGACACCTGGAGGGCGCTCATCCGGGTGGCCGTGGTGCCGTTGCGCGCGGTCACCCGGTCGGCGTTGAGCCAGCGCAGGAACTCCCAGGCCTCGCGCGGGTGCCGGCTCGCCGTGT
Source organism: Streptomyces sp. NPDC038707 (assembly GCF_040636485.1). Classification (NCBI taxonomy): domain Bacteria; kingdom Bacillati; phylum Actinomycetota; class Actinomycetes; order Kitasatosporales; family Streptomycetaceae; genus Streptomyces; species Streptomyces sp. NPDC038707. Next base: position 206,446 of record NZ_JBEZUP010000012.1, on the reverse strand, counting down.
TGACGCCGAGCATGAAGCCGGTGGCGAGGGTGGCGGGCCGGGCGCCCGGCGCGGGCACGGGCACGGGAGCGACCCCGACGTCCCGGTAGGCGCTGCCCATCAGGGGCCTGAGGCTCCCGGTCCACCAGCCGGCGCCGATCACCAGGGCCACCTGTCCGGACGGGAAGGCCTGGTAGACGTCGACGGCGGGGGCGCTCGCCCCGTGGGTGACGAGCCGGTGTTCCAGGGCGAGCACGTCCCGGCCGGCCGGGGAGTCGATGGCGGTGGCCCGGCCGTCGGGGGTGAGAAACCGTCCGCCGGCGGCGTGCAGCAGGGCGAGGGTCTGGCCGACGGTGGTGGCGTCGTCGTGGGCCGACAGTCCGAACCCCTGGACGAGGGGGTTGCCGTACCGGTCGCGCCGGGTGGTGCGGTGGGCGGCCTCCTCCAGCTCCGGCCAGGTGGCCGGCGGGCCGTCGACGCCGGCCTCGCGCAGCAGCCGCCGGTTGTAGTAGAGGGCGTAGGTCTGGGCTTCGGTGGGATAGCCGTAGACCGTGCCGTCCACCGTCACGGCTCCGACGGCGGCCGCGCCGTAGTCGCGCCGGATCCGCTCGGCGTGCTCGGGCGGCGCGGGCCGCAGCACGCCGGCGCGCACCAGCTGGCCGTTCCACAGGCAGTACGGGTGGAGGATGTCGGCGCCCTGGCCGGCGGCCTGCCGGACCATGAAGGTGGTCAGCAGGTCGGTGAACTCCACGGCCTTCGTGCGCACCTTGACCCGGTCGTGGGTGGCGTTCCACTCGTCCACCGGGTCCTGGAGGGCCTGGCGGAGGGTGCCGCTCGCGTAGTGGGACAGCAGGGTGAGGACGACCGGATCGCCGGGCCGCCCGGAGCCCCGGTGCGGGGCGGCGCAGCCGGCGGCGAGCAGCGCCGAGGGGAGGGCGAGCGCGAAGTGACGGCGGCTGGGGGGCGTCACCGGGCGGCCTCGTGGCGCAGTACGCGGAACACCCGGGTCGTGGTGAAGCCGGCCGCGCGGTACAGGTGGCCCGCCGGGGAGTTCTCGCCGGTCCACAGGAACCAGGCGCCGTGCGCGCCGCGTGCCCGCATCCGCTCCAGGACCAGGTGGAGCAGGACCTTGCCGAGGCCGGTGCCGCGCAGTTCCGTCCGCACCCCGAAGGGGCCGAACCGTTCGAGGGCCGCCTCGTACGCGCCGTGCATCGCCCAGCCGGCCAGGCGGCCCGAGGGGTCACGGGCGACGACGATCCGGTCCGGCGGGGTGCCGGCGGCGCAGCACTCGCGGATCGCGCGGGCCCAGTCGGGGCCGAAGTGGGTGCCGGCGAGCGCGATCAGGTCCACCAGGTCGTCGTCGGCGGGGGTGGCGAACCGGTAGCCGCGTGCCGTCAGGTCGTCCCGGCGGCGGGCGATCTCGTCGGGGAGGCGGTAGCCGACCAGGGTGCGGTCCATCGCCGCCGCCTCGTACAGCGTGCGGAAGCCCAGCGAGGCGAGCAGCCCGGCCGCTTCCGGGTAGGTCCCGGTGTCCAGGCCGGGCAGCAGGTAGTTCGGGGTGTACGACGCGAAGTCCACCCGGGTGCGGCCGTGGCCGTGCAGCCAGGCGAGGGCGTCGGTCAGCAGCCGGCGGCCGAGGCCGCGCCCGCGGGCGGCCGGGTCGACGAAGAAGAACGGGATCCAGCCCTGCTCCGGCTCCAGGTCGGTGCCGGTCAGCGGGACCAGCCGGCGCACCGCGTAGGCGGCGCCGGTGATCCGGCCGCCGGCCTCGGCGATCCGGAGGCCCTCGGGGTCGAAGTTGGCGTCGAGCAGGACCAGGGAGCGGAACCGGTCCGGGCTGAGCGGGTCGGCCGGCGCGCTGCGCCGCCACGCCTCCACCACCCCCGGTCCGTCGCCCGCGCGGAAGCCGCGGAGCACGGCCCCGTCGTGCCGGGTCACGTGCTGTGCCCCCGTCTGGCTCATCCTGTGCCCCCGTCTGCCGGCGCCCTCTCGAAACGGTGGCTGGAAATCTACTGGTCCGTCCGGGAATGTCGAGCCGGACGCGCCCGGGGCGGCTCAGTCCGGCAGCACCAGCCGGGCCGTCTCCCCCGGCCCGACCGGCACCACCCGGTCGCGCAGCCGGATGTCGATGGGCGAGCGGTCGGAGGCCGGTACGGCGATCTCCAGCAGGCCGCTGCGCAGCCGCAGCCGTACGCCCCAGTGGCCGTGGTAGCGCAGGGTGAAGCCGTAGGAGGACAGCTCGGGCAGCGGGACGGGGTCCAGGCACAGCCCGCCCCGGGTCTCCAGGCCGGTCAGCCCGCGCTGGACGAGGTCCAGGGTGCCGGCCATCGCGCCGAGGTGGACTCCCTCGCCGGTGGTGCCGCCCTGGAGGTCGGCGATGTCGCCGCGCAGCGCCTCCTGGACGAACCGCCAGGCGTCGGCGCGGCGGGCGCGGGCCAGGATCCAGCCGTGGACCAGGCCGCTGAGGGTGGATCCGTGGCTGGTGCGGTGCAGATAGTGGTCGACGGTGGCGGACCAGGTGTGCTCGTCCAGCGGGTGCCCCAGGCTCTGGAACAGGCCGCGCAGTTCGCCGGGTGAGAAGAGGTAGCCGAGCATCAGGACGTCGGCCTGCTTGGACGCCTTGTAGCGGTTGACGGTGTCGCCCTCGGCCTCCAGGATCCGGTCCAGGCGCCGGATGTCGTCGTACCGCTTGCGGTAGCCGTTCCAGTCCAGTTCGGCCAGGTCGGCGTAGCCGTCGAACTGGCTGATCACGCCGTCGTGGAAGGGGATGTGCAGCCGGCGGGAGACCTGCTCCCAGCGGGCGGGTTCGTCCTCGGCGAGGCCGGAGTACTCGGTCAGTTCGCGGCGGCGCGGTTCGGGCAGGCCGGCCAGCAGTTCCAGGGCGCGGCCGAGCACCCAGGCGGCGGTGACGTTGGTGTAGGCGTTGTCGTCCAGGCCGGGGCGGGTCGCGCCGGGGTAGGCGTCGTGGTATTCGTCGGGGCCGACCACGCCCCGGATGCGGTAGCGGCCGAGGTGGTCGTCCCAGACGGCCGAGTCCGCCCAGAAGCGGGCGATCTGGAGCAGCATCTCGGCGCCCTCGCCGTGCCGGAACTCGGTGTCGCCGGTCGCCTCGCAGTACTGCCAGACGTTGTACGCCACGGCGGAGCCGACGTGGTGCTGGAGCCGGGAGTGGTCCGGCAGCCAGCGGCCGGAGCGCGGGTTGAGGTGCAGTTGCTGGGTCTCCTCGCGGCCGTCGCTGCCGCTCTGCCAGGGGTAGAGCGCGCCGCGCCGGCCGAGCGCGGCGGCGGCGTGGCAGGCAGCGTCCAGCCGGCGGTGGCGGTAGCGGAGCAGAGCCCGGGAGACCTCGGGCAGGTGGAGGTTGAGGTAGGGCAGGACGAAGAGTTCGTCCCAGAAGACATGGCCCCGGTAGGCCTCGCCGTGCAGTCCCCGGGCGGGCACGCCGACGTCCAGGTCGGCGGTGTGCGGGGAAAGGGTCTGCAGCACGTGGAAGAGGTGCAGGCGCAGGATGCTGCCCGCCTCGCCGGGCACGTCCAGGGCGGTGCGCCGCCACAGTTGCTGCCAGGCCGTGCGGTGGGCCTCCAGCATCTCGTCGAAGGGGGGCGCGGTGGCGGTCCGGTCGAGGGCGGCGCACAGCGGGTCGCTGATGGCGGGGTCGTGGGAGGTGTGCAGGGCGACGGTCTTGTCCACGGTGGCCGTCCGGCCGGGCGGCAGGCGCAGCCGCAGCCGCTGGACGGCGCGGCGGTCCTCGTCGGTGTGGCGGACCGGTGCCCCGGCGGTGAGCCGGGCGGCGAGGCCGAAGCCGATGTCGGAGGCGCGGGTGCGGCAGCGCAGCCAGACCGTGCCTGGGGCGTCGGCGCCGGCCTCGACGCGGGTGAGGTGGCGGCCGTCCAGTTCCCGGTAGCGGGCGACGCCGGAGTTGGTGACCCGCCCGTCGAGCGCGGCCTCCACGTCCAGGTCGAGGGGGCCGCCCTCGGCGGTGAACTCGGTGCGCAGGGCGGCGAGATGGGGGTCGGCCAGGTGGACCAGGCGGAGCTGCCGCACGAGCAGGCTCCGGTCCGCGCCGAGCGGGTAGCGGGTGCGGCGCTCCAGCACTCCGGGGTCGAGGTGGAGGATCTGGTGGTGTTCGGTGACGGGGGTGGTGTCCGGGGTGAGCCAGTCGCCGTCGGCCGGGCGGAAGCGCAGGGGCAGCCAGTTGGGGAGGTTGACCATGTCCTCGTTCTCGACCCGGCGTCCGGCGACCTCGGAGGTGAGCCGGTTGTAGCAGCCGGCCGCGTAGGTGCCGGGGTAGTGGACGGCGTCGGCGGTGCACTCGGGCAGGGCGCCCCGGGTGGCGAAGTAGCCGTTGCCGAGGGTGCACAGGGATTCCCGCAGGCGTTCCTCGCCGGGCCGGTAGCCGTCGTACTCCCAGGTGGGTCCGGTCACCGTCGTCCCTCGGACAACAGGCCGGACAGGATCCGGTCGGGGGTGAGGGGGAGTTCGCGGAAGCGGATGCCGGTGGCGTGGTGGACGGCGTTGCCGAGGGCGGCGGCGGTGCCGACGATGCCGATCTCGCCGATGCCCTTGCTGCCCATGGGGTTGAGGTGGGGGTCGTCCTCCTCGATCCAGTGGGCCTCGATGTCGGGGACGTCGGCGTGCACGGGCACGTGGTACGAGGCGAGGTCGGCCTCGGTGAAGTCGCCGAACGCCGGGTCCAGGGTGCTGTGTTCGGTCAGGGCCATGCCGAGGCCCATGACCATGCCGCCGGTGAACTGGGAGCGTGCGGTGCGGGCGTTGAGGATCCGGCCGGCGGCGTAGACGCCGAGCAGCCGGCGCACCCGGATCTCGCCGGTGACGGTGTCGACGGCGACCTCGGCGAAGTGGGCACCGAACGCGTGCTTGGCGTACGGGCTGTCGGCGCCGGCCGTGCCGGTGGTGTCCGCGCGGGCCTCGATGCCCTCGGCGGGCAGCGGCCCGGGGTGTGCGGCCAGCCGGGAGGCCAGGTCGGCGCAGGCGTCGTGGACGGCCCAGCCCCAGGAGGCGGTGCCCATGGATCCGCCGGCCAGCGGGGCCGGGGGCAGGTCGCTGTGGCCGACCTCGATGCGCACCCGGTCCAGGGGCACGCCCAGGGCGTCGGCGGCCACCTGGGCGAGGACGGTACGGGCGCCGGTGCCGATGTCGGTCGCGTTGGTGCGGACGGTGAAGGTGCCGTCGGGCAGGGCGCGGGCGGCGGCCGTGGACGGGGCGGCCTGGGCGGGGTAGGTGGCGGCGGCCACGCCGGTGCCGAGCAGCAGCGGGCCGTCACGGCGGACGCCGGGGCGCGGGTCGCGGCCGGCCCAGCCGAAGCGGCGGGCGCCCTCGCGCAGGCACTCCACGAGGTGCCGGCTGCTGAAGGGTTTGCCGCTGCCCGGCTCCCGCTCGGGTTCGTTGCGCACCCGCAGCTCCACCGGGTCCGTGCCGAGGGCGTGGGCGAGTTCGTCCACGGCGGACTCCAGGGCGTACATGCCGGGCGCCTCGCCGGGGGCGCGCATCCAGGACGGGCCGGGGATGTCGAGCGGGACCACGCGGTGGGTGCTGAGCAGGGCGGGGGTGGCGTACATGACGCGGGAGGGCACCGCGGCGTGTTCCACGAACTCGCGCACCCGGGAGGTGTGGGCGGTGACCTCGTGCAGCAGGGCGGTGAGCCGTCCGTCGGGGGTCGCGCCGAGCCGCAGCCGCTGCACGGTGGGGGCGCGGTGGCCGACGGTGGTGGGCAGGTGCCGGCGGGGGTGGGCCAGGGTGACGGGGCGGCCGGTGTGCCGGGCGGCCAGGGCGGCGAGGACGACGTCGGGGCGGGGGGTGCCCTTGGAGCCGAAGCCGCCGCCGACGTGCTCGGAGACGACGGTGACGTGGTCCTCGGGCAGGTGGAACAGCCCGGCGAGCACGGAGGCCACGGTCGTGCCGCCCTGGGTGGAGGTGTGCACGGTGAGCCGGTCGCCGTCCCAGTGGGCGGTGCTGGCGTGCGGCTCCATGGGGTGGTTGTGCAGCGGCGGGGTCCGGTAGGTGACGTCGACACGGACCTCGGCGGCGGCGAAGGCGGCCTCGGGGTCGCCGTGTTCCAGCCGGCCGGGTTGGCCGCCGGCGTCCTGCGGCTCGTAGGCGTCCGGGTGGCGGGGGTCGAGGGTGAGACCGTGGGGTGCGGGGGCGTACTCGACGCGGACCGCGCGGGCGGCAGCGCGGGCGGTCTCCAGGGTGTCGGCGACGGCGAGGGCCACGCACCAGCCGCGGTGCGGCACGTCCGGGCCGCGCAGCACGGCGAGCGTGCCGTCCTCCGGTTCGCCGAGCCCGGCCGCGGCGCCGGGGGTGAGGACGGCGAGGACACCGGGCAGGGCGAGGGCCGCGGCGGGGTCGACGGCGGTGACCCGGCCGTGGGTGACCGCCGCGGGCACGGGCCAGGCCCAGGCGCGCCCGGGCAGGGGGTACTCGGCCGCGTAGCGGGCGGCGCCGGTGACCTTGTGGCGTCCTTCGCGGCGCTCGGCGGGGGCGCCCAGCGCGGTGCCGGTCGTGCCGGTCGTACCGGTCATGGGGGTCCTCCAGGGTCGGCTCAGGCCGTCGCGGGGGCCGGGGCGAGGCGGTTCAGGACGTCCAGGGCGAGGTTGCGGGCGAGGGGCACCTTGTAGGCGTTGTCCCGCAGGGGTTCGGCGTGCGCGAGTTCGAGGGCGACGGCCCCTTCGAATGCCTCGGGGGTGGCGGGGGCGCCGAGCAGGGCGAGTTCGGTGTGCCGGGCCCGCCAGGGGCGGTGGGCGAGCCCGCCGAAGGCGACGCCCACCTGGTCGACGACCCCGTCCGTGACGCGCAGCGCGACGGCGACGGAGGCGAGGGCGAAGGCGTACGACGCCCGGTCCCGGGCCTTGCGGTAGGCCGACGGGACGCCGGCGGTGGCGGCCGGGAGCACCACGGCGGTGATCAGCTCGCCGGGGCGGATCCAGGTGTCCCGTTCGGGGTGTTCGCCGGGCAGCCGGTGGAAGTCGGCCACCGGGAGCCGTCGGGTGCCCTCGGTGCCGTACAGCTCGACCTGGGCGTCCAGGGCGGCCAGGGCGACGGCCATGTCGGAGGGGTGGGTGGCGATGCACTGCGCGGAGTGGCCGAGGACGGCGTGGTCGCGGTGGACGCCGTCGCGGGCGCCGCAGCCGCTGCCGGGCTCCCGTTTGTTGCAGGGTTTGTCCAGGTCCTGGAAGTAGGGGCAGCGGGTGCGCTGGAGGAGGTTGCCGCCGGTGGTGGCGGCGTTGCGCAGCTGGGCGGAGGCGCCCGCGAGGAGGGCCTGGGACAGGGCGGGCCAGCGGTCGCGGACGCGCGGGTCGGCGGCGAGGTCGCTGTTGCGGACGGTGGCGCCGACGCGCAGGGAGCCGTCGGGCAGTTCCTCGATGGTGTCCAGGGGCAGCCGGCCCACGTCGATGAGGACGGCGGGCCGTTCCACGCCGAGTTTCAGCAGGTCGACCAGGTTGGTGCCGCCGGCCAGGTAGCGGGCGCCGGGGTGGGCGGCACTGGCCTCGGCGGCCTCCTGGAGGGTTTCGGGGCGCAGGTATCCGAAGCCGTTCACTCGATCACGTCCTCGATCGCCTCGACGATGCGGGGGTAGGCGCCGCAGCGGCAGAGGTTGCCGCTCATCCGTTCGCGGATCTCGGTCCGGTCCAGCGGGACGGGCCGGCCGGAGGGGACGGCGGGGCCGGTGACGTGGGAGGGGTGGCCGGCCGCGGCCTCGGCGAGCATGCCGACGGCGGAGCAGAGCTGGCCGGGGGTGCAGTAGCCGCACTGGAAGGCGTCGCGGTCGAGGAAGGCCCGCTGGAGCGGGTGCGGTTCCTCGCCGTCGCCGCCGAGGCCCTCGACGGTGGTGATCTCGCTGCCGTCGAGGGCGACCGCGAGCAGGAGACAGCTGTTCAGGCGGCGCCCGTCGACCAGTACGGTGCAGGCGCCGCACTGGCCGTGGTCGCAGCCCTTCTTGGAGCCGGTGAGGTCCAGGTCCTCACGCAGCAGGTCCAGCAGGACGCGCCGGTGGTCGACGCGCAGGGTGTGGGGCTTGCCGTTGACCCGGAGGGTGACCTCGGAGTGGTGGGGTGCGCTGGTCATGGGCGGGGATGACCTTCCGGACGGACGATGCTGCCGATGCTGCCGTGCAGACCGCGTATCCAGTCGCCCCCGCCTCACACGTCCCGGCGGCCGTCCCGCGGGGTGCCGGTGCCGCTCAGCCGGCCGTGGGCGCCGTCGCGGCCACTGTCTCGTCGGGCCCCGCGAACTGGGTGCGGTGCAGTTCGGCGTAGCGTCCCTGGGCCGCCAGCAGCGCGTCGTGGGTGCCGCGCTCCACGATGCGGCCTTCCTCCACGACCAGGATCTGGTCGGCGGCGCGCACGGTGGACAGGCGGTGGGCGATGACCACGGCGGTACGGCCCTCCAGCGCCTCGGTGAGCGCTTCCTGGACGGCCGCCTCGGAGGTGTTGTCCAGGTAGGCGGTGGCCTCGTCCAGGATGACGACGCGCTGCCGGGCCAGCAGCAGCCGGGCGATGGTCATGCGCTGGCGTTCGCCGCCGGACAGCCGGTAGCCGCGCTCGCCGACGACCGTGTCCAGGCCGTCGGGCAGGGACCGGACGACGTCGGCGAGCCGGGCCCGGCCGAGCGCGTCCCACAGGTCGTCGTCGCCGGCGTCGGGGCGGGCGAGCAGCAGGTTGGCGCGGACGGTGTCGTGGAAGAGGTGGCCGTCCTGGGTGACCATGCCGAGGGTGGCGCGCAGCGAGGCGGAGGTCAGGTCGCGGACGTCGGCCCCGCCGACGCGGACGGCCCCCGAGCCGACGTCGTACAGGCGCGGCAGGAGCTGGGCGATGGTGGACTTGCCGGCGCCCGAGGAGCCGACCAGTGCGATGGTCTGCCCGGGTTCGGCGCGGAAGGAGACGCCGTGCAGGACCTCGGTGCCGCCGCGGGTGTCGAGCGCGGCGACCTCCTCCAGGGAGGCGAGGGAGACCTGGTCGGCGGCGGGGTAGGCGAAACGGACGTCCTCGAACTCGACGGCGACCGGGCCCTCGGGGACCTCGCGGGCGTCGGGCTTCTCCTCGATGAGCGGCTTGAGGTCCAGTACCTCGAAGACCCGCTCGAAGCTGACGAGCGCGCTCATCACCTCGACCCGGGCCCCGGCGAGCGCGGTCAGCGGGGCGTACAGCCGGGTCAGCAGCAGGGCGAGGGAGACGACCGCGCCGGGCTCCAGGGTGCCGTGCAGGGCGAACCAGCCGCCGAGGCCGTAGACGAGGGCCAGGGCGAGGGCGGAGACCAGGGTGAGGGAGGTGATGAAGACGGACTGGGCGGTGGCGGTGCGGACGCCGATGTCGCGGACCCGGGCGGCGCGGGCCGCGAACTGGGCCGACTCCTCCTCGGGGCGGCCGAACAGCTTGACCAGGGTGGCGCCGGGGGCGGAGAACCGCTCGGTCATCCGGGTGCCCATGGCCGCGTTCAGGGCCGCCGCCTCGCGCTGCATCCGGGCCATCCGGCTGCCCATGCGGCGGGCGGGCAGTACGAACACCGGCAGCAGCACCAGCGCGAGCAGGGTGATCTGCCAGGACAGGGTGAGCATGACGGCGAGCGTGAGCAGCAGCGTGACCAGGTTGCTGACCACGCCGGACAGGGTGGAGGCGAAGGCGCGCTGGGCGCCGATCACGTCGTTGTTGAGCCGGCTGACCAGCGCTCCCGTACGGGTACGGGTGAAGAAGGCGACGGGCATGCGCTGCACATGATCGAACACGGCCGTTCTGAGGTCGAGGATGAGTCCCTCGCCGAGCGTCGCCGACAGACGCCGGCCGAGGATGCCGAGTGCCGCCTCGGCGAGCGCCACCAGCGCGATGAGCAGGGAGAGCCGGATGACGCCGGCGGAGTCGTGGCCCGCCACGATCGCGTCGACGACGCGTCCGGCGAGCACGGGGGTGGCGACCGCGAGCAGCGCGGTCACCACCCCGATCAGCACGAACCGGATGATGCCGGCGCGGTGCGGGCGGGCGAAGGCGGCGATCCGGCGCAGCGTGGCGCGGGCGAACGGGCGGCGCTGGGACTGCGCGTTCATCACGCTGTGCAGCTGTGTCCAGGCGGTGGTCTCCATGCTCATGCCGACGACGGTAGGACCTCAAGCGTCGTTGAGGTCAAGGTCGGCGTGCGCTGCCCGGCCGGCGCTCACCCGTACCGGTCCGCCCCCGGGGTCGACGCGGTCGTGCCAGCGGGCGGTGAGGGTGAGGGCGCGGTGCGGGAGGGCGGTGCCGGGCAGGAGCCGGGCGCGGTGCAGGAGGCGGCCGTCCTGGTGGACGTACAGGACCGGGCGGGGCAGCGGGGTGCCGGTGCGCAGGAGGTGGCCCTCGGGCCGTGTCCCCGGAGTGACGCGGTTCGGGGTGATGCGGCGCAGCGGCGCGGACACCAGGACGGGGACCCCGGGGTCCGGCCAGGGGGCGCCCGCCAGGTGGGCGAGGACCGCGCGGGCCGCCCGGGCGCCCTCCAGGGCCGCGGTGCGGGCGGGCTCCGCGGCGTGCAGCAGGTCGCCGGCGGCGAAGACGCCGGGGCGCGAGGTGTGCCAGGCGCCGTCGGTCGCGGGCCCGCGGGTGCCGGGGTCGAGGACGAGGCCGCCGCGCCGGGCCAGTTCGTGCTCGGGCACGAAGTCGCCGGTGAACACCACGGTGTCGCAGGGCAGGACCGCCGTGCGGCCGTCCCGGTGCCGGATCCGGACGCCGGACAGGCGTCCGTGGCCGAGGAGCCCGGTGACCGTGGCGGAGGTGAGCAGCGGGATGCCGTGGTACAGCCGGGCCGCCTGGGCGCGGGCGCGGCCGGCCCGGGCCCGCGGGTCCTCCGTGACCAGGGCGACGACTTCGGCGCCGGCCGCGCGCAGGGTGCCGGCCGCCGCGTACGAGACGTCCTCGGCGCCGACGACGACCGCGCGGGTGCCGATGTGCTGCCCGAACAGGTGGACGGCCTGCTGGAGTTCACCGGTGGTGCAGACGCCGGCGGGGCGGGTGCCGGGCACCAGGCGGGCGGCGCGGGGACGTTCGCGGGCGCCGGTGGCGAGGACGACCGCCCGGGCCCGGACGGTCTCCGGTCCGCCGGGGCCGACGGTGGTGAGCGCGGGCCCTTCGGGTGCCCAGTCCAGTGCCGTCACCCCGGTGCGCAGGGTGGCGCCGGCCCCCACGGCGGCCTCGGTGAGCAGCCTGGCGTAGCGGGGGCCGGTGAGCGGGCGGGCCCGGGTGCCGAAGCCGCCGTGGGCGCAGTGCCGGGGCACCCCGCCGGGTTCGGTCTCCCGTTCCAGCACCTCCACCCGCCCGGCGCCGGCGGCGGCCAGCCGGGCGGCGGCGGCGAGTCCGGCGGGGCCGGCGCCGACGACGAGGACGTCCACGTGCCGTACGGCCGTCATGCTCCCGTTCCCCGTTCGAACAGCTCGCGGACCGCCGCCCCGCAGTGGAAGCCCTGGCAGCGGCCGGCCCGGGCGCGGGTGCGGCGGCGCAGCCCCTCCAGGCCGCGCGGCGGGATCGTACTGGCGAGGGCGTCGCGGATCTCGCCCCGGGAGACGCGTTCGCAGTGGCAGACGAGGATGCCGTACTCGGGGTCGGCCGCGATCAGGTCGGCCCGCTGGTACGGGCGCGGGAAGGCCTCGCCGAGCTGGGGCATGGTCACCGGCTCGGGTTCGCGCGCCGGGCCGGGGTCGAGTCCGGCGCCGGCCAGCAGGCCGGTGACGTGGGCGGCGATGGCCATCGAGGCGGTCAGACCGGTGGAGCGGATGCCGCCGACGGTGACGTACGCCTGGCCGGGGTGCGCGGTGATGCGGTAGTCCTCGTGTCCGGTGGCCGCGCGCAGCCCGGCGTAGACGGCGGTGACCTCCTCCTCCGCCAGGGCGGGCAGGACGCGCCGGCCCTTCTCCCGCAGGGCGGCGATCCCCTCGGCGGTGGACTCGGTGGCGTGCCGGTCGTTGAGGTCCTCGGCGGTGGGGCCGAGCAGGACCTTGCCGTGGACGGTGGGCGCGACCAGGACGCCCTTGCCGAGGGCGGTCGGCACGGGCAGCAGGATGTGCCGCACCAAGGAGCGGGCGAACGTGTCGTGGACGAGGAGCTGGCCGCGGCGCGGGGTGACGGTGAAGTCGTCGTGGCCGAGGGCGCGGTCCAGGGTGTCGGCGTGCAGTCCGGCCGCGTTGACCAGGTGGCGGGCGTACAGGGTGCCCCGGCTGGTGGTCAGCCGGTGGCCGCCGTCCCAGGCCACGTCGCGTACGGCGGTGTTCAGGTGCAGGTCGGTGCCGGCGCGCACGGCCTGGGTGGCGTAGGCGAGGGTGGTCGTCCAGGGGCAGATGACGCTCTCGCCGGGGATGTGCAGGGCGCCGAGCGCGCCGGGGCCGAGGTGCGGCTCGCGGGCGTACAGCTCCTCGGGGCCGAGCAGGGCGGTGTCGTGGCAGCCGTTGCGTCCGGCCTTCTCGGCGAGCCGGGGCAGGGCGGCGAGCTGGTCCCGGTCCCAGGCGACCAGCAGGGCGCCGACCCGTTCGACGGGGATGCCGCTGCGGGCGGCGTAGGCGCCGAGCAGGCTGTGTCCCTCGCGGACCAGCCGGGCCTCCAGGGTGCCGGGGGTGGCGTCGAAACCGGTGTGCAGGATCGCGGTGTTGGCCTTGGAGGTGCCCTGGCCGACGTCGTCCTGGGCCTCGACCAGGGCGATCCGCAGCCGGGGGTGGCGGGCGAGTTCGCGGGCGACGGCGCAGCCGACCACGCCGGCGCCGACGACGGCCACGTCGTACGGCGTCCGCGGGAGCGGCCCGGTCGCGGTGACGGTCACGGGCCGAGGAGGGCGGCGACGGCGGCGCGGAACCGGTCGCGGCGTTCGGCGGCCCGGTCGGCCGGGATGCGGGGCTCGTACACGGCGGCGGGTCTCCCGTCGGGCAGGGCGTCCTCGACGCGCAGCCCGGGTTCGGCGCCGAGGCGGGCGAGGGCGGCGGCGCCGAGCGCGGTGGCGTCGGGCAGCGCGGACACTTCGACGGGGCGTTGCAGCAGGTCGGCCTGGGTCTGCATGAGCAGCGCGGAGCGGGTGAGGCCGCCGTCGACGCGGAGCGTGTCCAGCGGGGCGCCCAGTTCGCCCGCGGCGGCCTCGGCCAGCTCGGCGACCTGGGCGGCGATGCCCTCGCACAGGGCGCGCACCAGGTGCCCGGCGGTGGTGTCGAGGCCGAGGCCGGTCAGCGAGCCGCGCAGGTCGCCGCGCCACCAGGGGGCGGCGAGTCCGGCGAGGGCGGGGACGAAGGTGACCCCGCCGCTGTCGGGGACGCTGCCGCCGACGGGGTCGAGGTCGGCGGCGGCGGAGATGACACCGAGACTCGTGAGCCAGTGGACGGCGGAGGCGGCCGTGTAGACCTGGCCGTCCAGGCAGTAGCCGGGGTGTCCGGCGATGCGCCAGGCCACGCAGGAGACCAGGCCAAAGGCGCCGCGCCGGGGCCGGTCGCCGGTGTGCGCGAGCAGGAACGCGCCGGTGCCGTAGGTGCACTTGGCGGTGCCGGGGCCGGTGATCCGCTGGGCGAGGAGGGCGGCCTGCTGGTCCACGATCGACGCGGTGAGCGGGATCTCGGGGCCGAACGCGGTGGTGGTGCCGACCGGGTGGGCGTTGTCGGTGATCTCGGGCAGGCGTTCCCCGGTCAGGCCGTACAGGGCGAGGGCGCGCGGGGACCACTCGGTGCGGTCCAGGTCGAGGAGCTGGGTGCGGCCGGCGGTGGCGGCGTCGGTGGCGAAGGCGCCGGTGAGGCGGTGCACCAGCCAGGCGTCGGAGGTGGTGACGACGCCGTCGCGGGTGAGGTGGCGGCGGATCCAGGCCATCTTGGGCGCGGCGAAGTACGGATCGAGGGGCAGCCCGGTCAGCTGCCGCAACTCCTCGGCGTGGTCGGTGAGTTCCGCGCAGACGGTCGCGGCCCGCCGGTCCTGCCAGACCAGGGCGTCGGTGAGCGGGCGGCCGGTGGCCGGGTCCCAGGCGAGGACGGTCTCGCCCTGGTTGGCGAGGCCGAGCGCGACGACGTCCTCGCCGGCCTCGGCGAGCGCGCGCCGGCCGGCCTCGACCACCGAGTCGTACAGCTCGCGCGGGTCCGCCTCGACCAGGCCACCGGGCAGGTGGCGGGGGTGTACCTCGGCGAAGCCGGTGCCGAGGACGCCGCGTTCGGGACAGACGACGAGCGCCTTGGTGCCGGACGTGCCCTGGTCGACGGCCAGCACCGGCCCCGTCATCGCGCGTCCTCCGCTCCGGCCCTGAAGATCACCGCGCCAGACTGCCGTCGCGGCGGGCCCGGCGTCAAGCGTGCCCACCCGTCCGCACGGCGGGCGGGACCGCTGCTGACTGAATTGTCAACTGCCCTTATTGCTTAGTTGACTTGGCAACAATGGATAGGGCGAACGGTCACCTCTATAGTGACCGCCGACCACGCGTGACCACTTCACCGCCCAGGGGAGGGCCGTTGCTACCTCAGGTGTGCCGGCGGCCGGGGGCCGGCGGCTGATGGCCAGAGACGGAGCCCGCCCCTCCTACGATCCCGCCGGCCCCGACCACGCGCTGCGGGCCGCGCTCCAGGAGCTGCGCACCGGCCGCTGGATGGCCATGCGCACCCTGCTGGCGGAGACCGCCGAGTGGCCGCGGTGGACACAGCGCACCCAGGTGCTGGCGACGGCCGCGGCCGGCACCGACGTGGTGCGGGCCTGGCTCGCCGAGGAGCCGGACAGCGCGCACGCGGCGGTGATGCTCGCCCGGGTCGGCGTGGAGCGGGCGCTGCGGGCCCGGCGGGAGAGGCACCGGCGCACCCACGAGTTGTGGATCGAGGCGTGGGACGCGGCCCAGACGGCCACCGTGGCCGCGCCCCGGGACCCGGTGCCCTGGGTGTGTCTGCTGGCGCTGGCCCAGCTCGATCCGGAGCAGCGCTGGGAGGAGCACCGGGCCGCCCCGCCGGATCCGGCGCTGCCGCCGGGCCCCTGGGAGCTGCTGGCCGAGGCGAACCGGCGCGATCCGTTCAACCGGGAGGCCCACCACCGGATGCTGCAGTTCCTGTACGCGCGGGGCGGGACGGGACGGCTCGCGGAGGCGTCCGGGTACGCGCGGTGGACGGCGGACCGGGCGCCGCAGGGCTCGGCGCTGCATCTGCTGCCGCTGTACGTGCGGGTGGAGCGCTATCGCCGGGACAGCGGGCAGGACGCGGTGCCGACCCTGTACTGGGTGGTGGAGGAGGCGGTGCGGGAGGCGCGGGGGGCACTGGAGTCCTGGTTCGACCGGACGCGGCCGCAGGAGCGCACCCTGCCGGACCTCAACCACCTGGCCCACGCGCTGTGGGGGTCCCGCCGGTTCCGGGAAGCGGCCCGGGTGTTCGAGGCGATCGGGCCGTACTTCACGCCGCCGCCCTGGATGTACCGCACCCGGGACCGGGACCGCGCGGCGGAGGTCTTCACGCAGGCCCGGGACCGCTGCCGGGCCGCCGCGGCGGGATCCGGCCCCTGAACCGCGCACCGGAGCACGCCAGTCCGACAACCGTTCGGCACCCACGACCCGGAGGTCCCCTGCGTGTCCCCCACCCCCGAACCGTCGCCCGTGCCCTCCCCGGGGCTGCCGCAGCAGGACGAGGAGCAGCGTCTGCGGGAACTCGGCTACCGGCCGGTGCTGGCCCGCCGGATGGGCGGCTTCGGCAACTTCGCGATCAGCTTCTCGGTGATCTCGATCCTGTCCGGCTGCATGACCCTTTACGGCTTCGGCCTGAACACCGGCGGTCCGGCCGTGATGCTGTGGGGCTGGGCGGGCGTCGGCCTGTTCGTGCTGTGCGTCGGCCTCGCGCTCGCCGAGGTGACCAGCGCCTACCCGACCTCCGGCGCCCTGTACTACATGGCCGACCGGCTCGGCGGCCGGCGCTGGGGCTGGTACACCGGCTGGCTGAACCTGCTGGGCCTGCTCGGCGCGATCGCCGGCATCGACTACGGCGCCGCCCTGTTCGCCGGGGCGTTCGCCAACCTCCAGTGGGGCTTCGTGCCGACGCCCGGCAGGACCATGCTGGTCTTCTGCGTCATCCTGCTGCTGCACGCGGTGCTGAACCTGTTCGGCGTGCGCCTGGTCAGCCTGCTGAACTCGGTCAGCGTGTGGTGGCACCTGGCGGGCGTGGCGCTGATCGTGGGGGCGCTGGTGACCGTCCCGGACCGGCACCGCTCGGCGTCCTTCGTGTTCACCGAGTTCGTCAACAAGACCGGCTGGGACAACCAGGTGTACGTGGCGGCGGTCGGCCTGCTGCTCGCGCAGTACACCTTCTCCGGGTACGACGCCTCCGCCCATCTGTCGGAGGAGACCTCGCACGCGTCGGTGGCGGCCTCGCGGGGCATCGTCCGCGCCATCTGGGTGTCCTGGCTCGCGGGCTTCGTGCTGCTGGCCGGGCTGACCTTCGCCATCCAGGACTACGACGCCACGCGCACCACGGACACCGGGGTGCCACCCGCGCAGATCATGCTGGACGGCCTCGGCACCGACGGCGCGAGCGCGCTGCTGCTGGTCGTGATCGTCGCCCAGCTGTTCTGCGGGAACGCCGAGGTCGCCGCGGCCAGCCGGATGGTGTTCGCGTTCAGCCGGGACGGGGCGCTGCCCGGCTCGCACCTGTGGCGCAAGGTGAGCGGCCGCACCCAGACCCCGGTGGCCGCGGTCTGGCTGTCCGTGGTCGTGGCCTGCGTGCTCGCGCTGCCGTCGCTGTACTCGGCGACGGCGTACAACGCGGTGACCGCCATCAACGTCATCGGCATCACCCCGGCCTACGCCATCCCCGTGCTGCTGCGGCTGCGCGCCGGCGACCGCTTCCGGCCGGGGCCGTGGCACCTGGGCCGCTGGAGCAGGCCGGTGGGGTGGATCGCGGTCGGGTGGGTGACGTGCGTGACCGTCCTGTTCTGCCTGCCGCAGACCTCGCCGGTCACGGTGGGCACGATGAACTACGCCTCCGTCGCGCTCGCCGTGGTGCTGGTCCTCGCCACCGTGTGGTGGTTCGTCGCCCGCCGGTCGTACGGCACCCCCACGGCCGCCTACGGCAGCGGCCGTGACCAGGCGGATTTCGCGGAGGGCATCGTCTGAGCGCGGGGCGTGCGCGGTACGGACCGGTGTGCGGGATGCGGCAGGATGAACGAGCGCGCCGGTTCCCGGAGTTCCTCCGGCCGGCGCGGTCGCACATCCCGGACATCGAGCAGGTGACAACGTGACGAGACTTCACAACCGGCCTCCCGCAGCCGCCGAGCGCCCCGGAGGTGACCGGTGAACCGCACGCCGACCCTGGACGACCTCGTCCTCGCCGGCATCGCGCTGGCGGCGGGCCTGACGCTCGCCTTCATGTCGCGCACCCTGCTGCGCTGGCTGGCCAAGCACGCCAAGCGGACCCGCTGGAGCGGGGACGACGTCATCGTGGACGCGCTGCGCTCGGTCGTCCCCTGGGCGGCCATCGCGGGCGGCGCGGCGGCGGCGACGGCCGTGCTGCCGCTGAAGGGGGCCGTGCAGCACCACATCAACGAGGTGCTCCAGGTCTGGGTGATCGCCGTGGTGACCTTCTCCGCGGCCCGGGTCATCGCCGGCCTGGTCCGCTCGGTCACCCAGTCCCGCTCGGGGGTGGCGGGATCGGCGACCATCTTCGTCAACATCACCCGGGTGCTGGTGCTGGCCATCGGCTTCCTGGTCGTGCTGCAGACGCTCGGCATCTCCATAGCGCCGCTGCTCACCGCACTGGGCGTGGGCGGTCTGGCCGTCGCACTCGCCCTCCAGGACACGCTCGCCAACCTCTTCGCGGGCATCCACATCCTCGCCTCCAAGACCGTGCAGCCGGGCGACTACATCCGGCTGAGCAGCGGCGAGGAGGGTTATGTCGTCGACATCAACTGGCGCCAGACGACGGTCCGCCAGCTCTCCAACAACCTGGTGGTCATCCCCAACGGCCAGCTCGCCAAGGCCAACATGACCAACTACACCCGGCCCGAGCAGGAGCTGACCGTACTGGTGCAGGTGGGGGTGAGTTACGACTCCGACCTGGAGCACGTGGAGCGGGTGACGGCGGAGGTGGTCACGGAGGTGATGCGGGACGTCACGGGCGCCGTCCCGGACCACGAGCCCGCGATCCGCTTCCACACCTTCGGCGACTCCCGGATCGGCTTCACGGTGATCCTGGGCGTGGGCGAGTTCAGCGACCAGTACCGGATCAAGCACGAGTTCATCAAGCGCCTGCACCGCCGCTACCGCGCCGAGGGCATCCGCATCCCGGCCCCCACCCGCACGGTGGCCCTCCAGCAGGGTTCGGTGACCATCCCGCACCAGCGCAGCCCCGAGGACACGGACGCGGTCTCGGAAACCCCGGCCGTACAGCCCCCGGACCGACGGCCGGGGGGAACGCCGTAGGGGGCCGGGGCGGGGGCCGTAGAAGCCGGCTCCGAGGGTCGTGGGGCGTAAGGGGCTGAGGAGGGTCACAGGGGCCGGGACCGGAGGCCGCAGGAAGCCGGGCGGAAGGCCGTGGGGGGCCGCCGGGGCGGGCAGCCGCAGGGCGCCGGGCCGGAGGAAGCCAGTTCTGTGAACCTCGGGCGACCGGGCCGTAAGGCCACGGGGGCCGGACCGGAAGATCGCACGGCGTCAGGCCGAAAGGCCGGAGGGGTGCCGGCACTGCGGGCCTCATGAGACCGGACCGGAAGGCGGGAGATGGCCGGGCCAGGAGGCCGCCGACGGGCAGCCGGCACCACAGCCTCAGAAACCAGACCCCGGGGCCCACAGGCCGCCGAACCCACAAAACCCCAGGGCCCCAAACCGAAAAGCCGCAGGCACCAGACCACAAGGCCT
>NZ_JBEZUP010000012.1:170593-187568 GCF_040636485.1 Streptomyces sp. NPDC038707 | reverse complement strand
CTCGCGAGACGGGCCGGAAGACCGGAAAAAGCCAGCCCAGCAGCCCACAGGGGCACCACGCCAGCAGGCCGACAGGCAGCCGGCACCACAGCCTCAAAAACCAGACCCCAGGGCCCACAGACCGCCGAACCCACAAAACCCCAGGGCCCCAAACCGAAAAGCCGCAGGCACCAGACCACAAGGCCTCGCGAGACGGGCCGGAAGACCGGAAAAAGCCAGCCCAGCAGCCCACAGGGGCACCACGCCAGCAGGCCGACAGGCAGCCGGCACCACAGCCTCAGAAACCAAGCCCGGGGCCCGCAGGCCGCCGAGGCCGCGAAATTTCAGGGCCCCAGGCCGGTAAGCCCGATGAGACCGGGGCGGAAGGCCGGAGAGAGCCGGGCCAGGAAGCCGCAGGGGCGCCAGGCCGGAATACCGACGGGGGGCCGATACCGCGGCCTCAGGAACCAGACCTGGGGCCCGCAGGGCGCCGAGGCCGCACGACCGCAGAGCCCCGAACCGGCAGGCCGCAGGCGCCAGACCGCAAGGCCTCAGGGGACCGGACCGCAGGACGCCGAACCGGAAGGGGGAAGGGGCCGGATCTGCGAGTCCCGGGAGAACAGGGTGGAAGGCCGGAGGGGCCAGGGACCGGAGGCCGAAGGGGCCGCCGGAACCGGAAGGCGCACGGAGCCGGCCCGGGAGGGAGTGCGGGGCCGGCTGGGCGGGTCTTGGGAGACCTGGGTGGGAGGGCCGTGGGAGGGCCGGCAGCCGGAGGGGGTGCCCCCGCAGCGGGGCCGGGGCCGGGACCGAGCACCGTGGGGGCCGTGGTCGTATGCTCGGAAGGCGTGGCCTCTCCCGTCCCCGACCCCCGTGTGATCGACCGGCGACTGGACGCGCTCGCGCGGCAGCCGTTCCGGGACCGGTTCCACCTGCGCGGGCGGGACCGGGCGACCGCCGGGCTGAAGGGGCCCGCGACCCTGCGGTGGCACGCCTACGACCTGATCGCCCGGCGGCTGGCGCCGGCCCGCCCGCACAAGGACGGCAGACAGACCCCGTACCGCGGCCACCCGGTCTTCGTGGCCCAGCACGCCACCGCGACCTGCTGCCGGAGCTGTCTGGAGCGCTGGCACGGCATCCCCAAGGGCCGCGAGCTGACCCGGGCCGAACACGTGTACGTGGTGGAGGTGCTCTGCCGCTGGATCGCGCGCGAGATGACGGGCGACGCGTTTTCCGGCCCGGACCCCTGTCGAACGGACGCCGATCACGAGATATCTTGATGTCGAGCAATGTTGCAGACGTGGAGCGGAGCACCCGGTGACTGACTCGACCATCATCTACACCTACACAGACGAGGCCCCGGCCCTGGCGACGCATTCGTTCCTGCCGGTGATCCGGGCGTACGCCTCGCAGGCCGGTGTGCCCGTGGAGACCCGCGACATCTCGCTGGCCGGGCGCATCATCGCCGTCTTCCCGGAGTACCTGAACGAGGACCAGCGCATCCCGGACGCGCTGACCGAGCTGGGCGAGCTGGCCAAGACCCCGGCGGCCAACATCATCAAGCTGCCGAACATCTCGGCGTCCATCCCGCAGCTCAAGGCCGCCGTCGCCGAGCTCCAGGGCAAGGGCTACGCGCTGCCGGACTACCCGGACGACCCGAAGACCGACGAGGAGCGCGAGATCCGCGCCCGCTACGACAAGGTCAAGGGCTCCGCCGTCAACCCGGTCCTGCGCGAGGGCAACTCCGACCGCCGCGCCCCGGCCTCGGTGAAGAACTACGCCAAGACCCACCCGCACCGCATGGGCGCCTGGACCCCCGAGTCCAAGACCGACGTGGCGACCATGGGCGAGAACGACTTCCGCTCCACCGAGAAGTCCGTGGTGATCTCCGAGACCGGCACCCTGCGTATCGAGCTGGCCGCCGAGGACGGCACCACCACCGTCCTGAAGGACTCCGTACCGGTCCTCGAGGGCGAGGTTGTCGACGCCTCCGTCATGCGCGTCGCCGCGCTGAACGAGTTCCTCGCCGCGCAGGTCGCCCGCGCCAAGCAGGACGGCGTCCTGTTCTCCGTGCACCTGAAGGCCACGATGATGAAGGTCTCCGACCCGATCATCTTCGGTCACGTGGTGCGCGCGTTCTTCCCGAAGACGTTCGCGAAGTACGGCGAGACCCTCAAGGCGGCCGGCCTCACCCCGAACGACGGCCTCGGCGGCATCCTCAAGGGCCTGGAGAACCTGCCCGAGGGCGCCGAGATCAAGGCCTCCTTCGACGCCGAGATCGCCGAGGGCCCGGCCCTGGCCATGGTCGACTCCGACAAGGGCATCACCAACCTGCACGTGCCCTCGGACGTCATCATCGACGCCTCGATGCCCGCGATGATCCGCACCTCGGGCCACATGTGGGGCGCCGACGGCCAGGAGCACGACGCCCTCGCCGTCATCCCGGACTCCTCCTACGCCGGCGTCTACCAGGCCGTCATCGACGACTGCCGGGCCAACGGCGCCTACGACCCGTCCACCATGGGCTCGGTCCCGAACGTCGGCCTGATGGCGCAGAAGGCCGAGGAGTACGGCTCCCACGACAAGACCTTCGAGATCCCGGCCGCGGGCACCGTCCGCCTGGTCGACCAGGCCGGCAACGTCCTGGTCGAGCAGCCGGTCGCGCAGGGCGACATCTTCCGCGCCTGCCAGACCAAGGACGCCCCGATCCGCGACTGGGTCAAGCTGGCCGTCACCCGCGCCCGCGCCACCGGCGACCCGGCGGTGTTCTGGCTGGACGAGAACCGCGCGCACGACGCCAACCTGATCGCCAAGGTCAAGCAGTACCTCCCGGAGCACGACACCGAGGGCCTGGACATCCGCATCCTGTCCCCGGTGGAGGCCACCAAGCTGTCGGTGGAGCGCATCCGCCGCGGCGAGAACACCATCTCCGTCACCGGCAACGTGCTGCGTGACTACCTGACCGACCTCTTCCCCATCCTGGAGCTGGGCACCAGCGCCAAGATGCTGTCGGTCGTCCCGCTGATGGCGGGCGGCGGCCTGTTCGAGACCGGCGCCGGCGGCTCCGCGCCCAAGCACGTCCAGCAGCTGGTCAAGGAGAACTACCTGCGCTGGGACTCGCTCGGCGAGTTCTTCGCCCTGGTGCCGTCCTTCGAGCAGTACGCGGCGGTCACCGGCAACACCCGCGCCAAGGTCCTCGCCGACACCCTGGACCGGGCCACGGCGACCTTCCTCAACGAGGACAAGTCCCCGACCCGCCGGGTGGGCGGCATCGACAACCGCGGCAGCCACTTCTACCTGTCCCTGTACTGGGCGCAGGAGCTGGCGCAGCAGACCGACGACGCCGGCCTCGCGAAGGCGTTCGCACCGCTCGCCGAGACCCTGGCCGCGAACGAGCAGAAGATCGTGGACGAACTGAACGCCGTCCAGGGCGAGCCGGCCGAGATCGGCGGCTACTACCAGGTCGACAAGGCCAAGGCGGACGCGGTCATGCGCCCGTCGGCCACCTGGAACGAGGTCCTGGCGTCCCTGAGCTGACGCCCGCGACCCCCGCAGGACCGCGCCCCGGCCGGCACCGCCCGGCCGGGGCGCGGTCGTACGGGCCGGCGGCCGTTGTCAGTGGCGTGTGACACCGTGATCACCCACGACCCACCGACTACGCCCCTGGAGCGGCCCGTGACCTCCTTCGACCTCCTGCCCGGTGCCCCGGAATCCCCCGTGCTGCTGCACGTGCCGCACTCCGCGCGGGCGATACCGGACGACGTGCGCGCCGGGATCGTGCTGGACGACGACGGGCTGGAGCGGGAGCTGGACCACATCACGGACGCGCACACCGCCGAGCTCGCCGAGCGGGCCGCCGCGCTCGCCGGGGTCCGGCCCTGGCGGTTCGTCAACCGGCTGTCACGGCTGGTGGTGGACCCGGAGCGGTTCCCGGACGAGCGGGAGGAGATGGCGGCCGTCGGCATGGGCGCGGTGTACACGCGGACCACGCACCGGGCTCGGCTGCGGCCCGCGGACACCGACCCGGAGCCGCTGCTCGCCCGGTACTTCCGGCCGTACGCGCGGGCCATGACCGAGGCGGTGGCCGGCCGGCTGGCCGCGACCGGGCGCGCCGTGATCATCGACGTGCACTCGTACCCCACCGAGCCGCTCCCCTACGAACTGCACGGCGCCGGCCCGCGCCCGCCGGTGTGCCTGGGCACGGACGCCTTCCACACCCCGCCCGCCCTGACCGGGGCCGCCCGCGAGGCGTTCGCCGGCCAGGGGGAGACGGGACTGGACAGCCCGTTCGCCGGGACGTACGTACCGCTGGAGTTCTACGGCACCGACGCCCGGGTCAGCGCCCTGATGGTGGAGATCCGCCGCGACACGTACATGAAGGAGCCGGGCGGGCCGGCCGGCCCGGGCCTGGACCGCCTGGCCACGGCCCTGGCGAGGCTCGTCGACCGGGTGTAGCCGGGGGAAACGGGCGCGGACGTCGTTCGCCCACCGGGAGGTGCCGTCCGCGCCCGGGCCGTGCCGTACCCGCTCAGGACGCGGTGCGCAGCGGTTCCACGCCGATGACCTTGCGGTAGACGCGCGCGCCGTCGCCGTAGTCGTCGACGGCGTAGTGCCAGGTGGCCTGGTTGTCCCAGAGCACGAAGTCGCCGGGGCGCCAGCCGAAGCGGATCGTGTAGTCCGGCGAGGCGGCGTGCCGCAGGAGGTGGTCGAGCAGGGCGCGGCCCTCCGCCTCGGTGACGCCGGTGAGCCGGAGCGCGGAGGAGCTGAGGAAGAGTCCCTTGCGTCCGGTGAGGGGGTGTTCGAGGACGACCGGGTGCTCGGTGACGGTCTCGCCGAGGGGCGTCTTGCGGCTGCCCTGCGCGTAGTTCTCCGGGTTGCCGTCGTAGACCGCGCCGACACCGGCGAGCAGGGTCTTGAAGGGCTCGGACAGATCGTCGTAGGCCGCCTGGAGGTCGGCCCAGAGGGTGTGGCCGCCGAGTTCGGGCACCTCGTCGTAGGTCAGCGACTCGATGGCGAAGGCCGGGGTGCGCCACAGGCCGCCGATGTGCCAGGTGCTGGCCTTGCCGGTGTGCCGCACGTTGTAGGGGTAGACCAGCGGGTGGTCGGGGTGGCGCGCGGCGGTGGGGTGGTCGAACGGCTCGGCGAACAGCCGTACCGCCTCGACGTGTTGCTCGGGTGACAGGTGCTGGCCGCGGAAGACCAGCACCTTGTGGTCGCGGAAGGCCCTCCTCAGTGCGTCGGCGGTGCCCGGGTCGACGGGGCGGGTCAGGTCGACGCCGGTCACTTCCGCGCCGATGCGCGGGCCGGCCCGGTGGATGACGAGGTGGGTGCCGGGATCGGTGACGGTGGTCATGTCCATCTCCTCGGTACGAAGGTACGGATGTGCGCGCGTGCGGACCTGGGTGGCTCAGCTGCCGGCCGGCACGGGGGCCGGCTCGGGCGCCGGGGCGGGGACGGCCGGGCCCCAGGGGAACGGAGGGTCGGGGACGGTCCGGCGCAGGACCGGGGCGACCTCGGACTGGAACAGTTCGAGGGAGTCGCGGTGCTGCGCGGGGGTCAGCCCGTTCGCGTCCGCTGCCACGTGCAGCACGGTGTGCCCGAACTGCTCGTGGTAGCGGTGCACCTTGTCGATCACCTGCTCGGGGCTGCCGATCAGGGCCGAGCTGCGGGCGGCGAAGTCCTCCAGGGTCTCGAAGACCACGGGCAGGCCGGCCGCCCGCTGGAAGGCGAGGCCGGCCTCGAAGACCGGGCGGTACGCGGTCAGCGCCTCCTGCGTGGTGCGGGCGACGTACAGCCCGGCCGTGCCGGCGCCCACCGCGAGGTCCGCCGGGTCGTGGCCGTAGTGCTCCCAGCGTTCCCGGTAGTGGCGGATCAGCGCGGCGTACGGCTCGATGGGGTGGGTGACGTTCGCCGAGAACAGCGGGTCGCCGTAGCGCGCGGCGAGGTCCACGGACTCCTCGCTGGTGGCGCTGCCGTGCCAGACCCGCACCGGCCGCTGGTACGGCCGCGGCCATACCTCGGCGTCCTTCAGCGGCGGCCGGAACCGGGTGTCGGCGCTCACCTTGTCCTCGCGCCACAGCCGCCGGAACACCGCGTAGCTCTCGGCGTTGCGGGCCCACTGGTCCTCGGGGGTGACCTGGAACAGCTCGCGCTGGGCGGTGCCGTTGCCCTTGCCGATGATCAGGTCCAGCCGGCCGTCGGACAGGTGGTCCAGGGTGGCGTAGTCCTCGTACGCCCGGACCGGGTCGAGCAGGCTGAGCGTGGTGACGGCCGTGAACAGCCGGATGCGGCGGGTGAGCGCGGCGATGTGGGCGAGCACCACCGTCGGCGCGGAGGAGAGGAACGGCCGTTCGTGCCGCTCCCCCACGCCGAACCCGTCGAAGCCCAGTTCCTCCGCCAGGATCGCGTTGTCCAGCACCTCGCGGAACCGCTCGTGCGTCGGTGTGAGCCGGCCGGTGACGGGGTCCGGCCGGTGCACGATGAGGGTGACGGCGAGGAACTTCACGACGCGGCCCGTTCGGCGGGGGCGCCGGTGCGGCGGCCGGTGTCGGGGTGGGCGAGGCCGAGGTGGTCGCGCAGGGTCGTGCCCTCGTAGTCGGCGCGGAAGACGCCCTGTTCCTGGAGGAGGGGGACCACCCGGTCGGCGAACGGGTCGAGCCCGCCGGGGGTGATGTGCGGGACGAGGATGAACCCGTCGGAGGCGTCGGCCTGCACGAACTCGTTGATGGTACGGGCGACGGTGGCGGGCGAGCCGATGAAGGTCTGCCGGTTGCCGGTGTTGATGACCAGGTCGCGGATGGACCACTTGTTGGCCTCGGCGAGCTCGCGCCATTCACGGGCGATGGCGACCGGGTCGCGGTACATCCGCACCTGGGCGCGGCCCCGGGAGATGTGCTCCTCGGCGACTACCGGGTCCACGTCGGGCAGCGGGCCCTCGGGGTCGTACGCCGACAGGTCCCGGTTCCACACGAATTCCAGGTGCTTGATCGCGGTGGCGCCGCTGACCTGCTGCCGGCGGACCTCGTGGGCGAGTTCGGCGGCCTCCTCGTCGGTGTCGCCGAGCACGAAGGTCGCGGCGGGCAGGATGAGCAGGTCCTCGGGGCGGCGGCCGTACTTGGCGAGGCGGGACTTGACGTCCGTGTAGAAGGCCTGGCCCTCCTTCAGGGTGGAGTACCGGCTGAAGATCGCGTCCGCGTCTGCGGCGGCGAACTCGCGGCCCTCGTCGGAGTCGCCGGCCTGGAAGATGACGGGGCGGCCCTGCGGGGAGCGCGGGACGTTGAACCGGCCCTGGATGTCGAAGTGCTGTCCCTGGTGCACGAACGCGCCGGCCCGGGCGTCACGCAGGAAGGTGCCGGTGGCCTGGTCGGCGAGGATCTCGTCGCCGTGCCAGGAGTCGAACAGCTCGTGCGCGGTGGCGAGGAACTCCTTGGCGCGGGAGTAGCGCTCCTCCTGCGGCAGGAAGCCGCCGCGCCGGAAGTTCTCGCCGGTGAAGGCGTCCCAGGAGGTGACGACGTTCCACGCGGACCGGCCGTCGGAGAGGTGGTCGAGGCTGGCGAACTGGCGGGCCACCTCGTACGGCTCGTTGAACGTGGAGTTGATGGTGCCGGTCAGGCCGAGCCGGTCGGTGACGGCGGCCAGCGCGGCGAGCACGGTGAAGGTGTCGGGGCGGCCGACCACGTCCAGGTCGTAGATCCTGCCGCCCTGTTCGCGCAGCCGCAGGCCCTCGGCGAGGAACAGGAAGTCGAACTTGGCGCGTTCGGCGGTCCGGGCGAAGTGCGCGAAGGAGCTGAACTCGATGTGGCTGCCGGCGGCCGGGTCGCTCCAGACGGTGGTGTTGTTGACGCCGGGGAAGTGGGCGGCCAGGTGGATCTGCTTCAGCGGCTTGCTCATGGTGGGGCGAATCCTCCCGGCTCAGGCGGCGGCGGTGGCGTAGCGGTTGGCGGGGCGGGCGAGGCCGAGGTGGCCGCGCAGGGTGGTGGCCTCGTAGGCCGCGCGGAAGCGGTGGCGGCGCTGGAGTTCGGGCACCAGGTCCCGGGTGATCCGGGGCAGGTCGTGGCCGGTGACGGCGGGCCGCAGTCGGAAGCCGGTCAGCCCGCCGGTCGCCAACTCCTCCAGCAAGTCGGCGAGTTGCTGGGCCGTTCCGGTGAAGACGCGGGTGTCGCTGCGGTACGGCTCGCCCGCGAGGGTGTCGAGCCGGTCCAGGCGGGCCCGGGCCGCCGCCTCGCTGTCGTCGAGGAGGACGACGAGGTCACCGAAGACGTGCAGCGGCTCTCCGGCGCGGCCGGCCGCCTGCTGCTCGGCGCGGATCTCGGCGACGATGGCGCGGGCCTGGTCCGTGTCGTGCGGGGTGACGTAGCCGATGTCGGCCTGGCGGGCCACCAGCCGGTACGGGACCGTCTGATGGGCGAGGGCGGTGACCAGGGGCTGGCCCTGCGGCGGGCGGGGGGTGATGGAGGGACCCTTGACGCTGAAGAAGCGGCCCTCGAAGTCGATGTAGTGCAGCTTGTCCCGGTCGATGAAGCGGCCGGTCGCCGCGTCCCGGATCTCGGCGTCGTCCTCCCAGCTGTCCCAGAGACGGCGGACGACCTCCACGTGGTCGGCGGCCTCGTCGAACAGTTCGGTGAGCAGTTCCCGCGCGGTGTGGTCGTCGAAGGAGTCGATCCGGCGGATGGTACGGCGGCCGAAGTGGACGGCCTCGTCGGGCCGGGCGGTGACCTTCACGCGCAGGCCCGCGCGTCCGGTGCTGACGTAGTCGAGGGTGGCGATGGCCTTGGAGATGTGGAACGGCTCGGTGTGGGTGGCCACCACCGTCGGGACCAGGCCTATGTGCCGGGTGAGGGGGGCGACGCGGGAGGCGATGAGGACCGCGTCGAGCCGGCCGCGGACCTGGTCGGTGCGCTCGTCGGGCTCCAGGCGCCGGGAGGACTGCGGGCCGAGGCCGTCCTCGATGGTGACGAAGTCGAGCAGGCCGCGTTCGGCCTCGGTGATCTGGTCGGCCCAGTAGCCGGCGGTGAACAGGTCCCGGGGGCGGGCGGCCGGCTCGCGCCAGGACGCGGGATGCCAGCCGGTGCCGTCCAGGGCGACGGCGAGGTGCAGGTGTGCGGAGGGAGTCGGCGACACGTCAGTGCCTTCCTTGATGTCCGTACGTCGGTGAGCGGCGCGGCCGGGCGGGGCCACGGTGCACGCGGCGGGCGCGCGGGAGGGGAAGCGGGAGAAGTTGCCGGGCCGGGGGCCGGGCAGGGATCAGGGGCGACAGAGCGCGGCGGACACGCGCTGGAGGTCGATGTGCGGCCGGGAGTGCAGCCGGACGGAGCGGTACGGGCGCGGCGGGCGGGTCTGGCCGGACGCTCGGGTCACGGCTGTCACCTCCCTCCGTCGGACACGGCGGGCCGCTTCGGCGTCCGCCGGGTGGATCCCGTCATGACGGGCAACGCCCCGCCGCCGCGGGTTGTTCCCGGGCCGGGCTCAGGAGTTGTCCAGGGGCAGACCGGGCGGGTTTATCTCGGCCTTGGGGACGGCCTCGCTGGACAGGTTGTAGGCGGCGAGCCACTTGGCGTACTGCCCGTGCTCGATCAGGTGGTCGATGGCGTCGGCGAGCGGCTTGGCCAGCCCGCTGTCCTTCCTGGCGGTGGCGGCGATCAGGCCCTGGACCGTCTCGCCGGCGCCGGAGAAGGTGCCGGCGTTGCGGGTCGGGTCGGGGGTGTGCGCGGTCTGCCGGGTGCGGTAGGCGACGGCGGGGTTGGGGCCGAGGTAGGCGTCGACCTTGCCGCTGCGCAGCGCCAGGTTGATGGCGTTCTGGTCCGGGAAGTACTTGACGGTGAGCTGCTTGCCCTCCTTGGCCAGTCTGTCCTTCCACTCCAGGAGGATCTTCTCCTGGTTGGTGCCGGCGCCCACGGTGACCGTCTTGCCGGCGAGATTGCGGTAGTCGCCGTCGAAGTTCCAGGTGCTCTTCTTGAGGACCTCGAAGGCCAGGTCGTCCTTGCGGTAGGAGGCGAACTCGTACTTCTTCTTGCGTTCCTCGGTGACGGTGACGTTGGAGAAGGCGACGTCGTTCTTGCCGCTGTCGATGCCGACGAAGAGGTTCTCCCAGGTGGAGTTGCGCAGTTCGGGCTTCAGGCCGAGCACCGCGGCGACCAGCCGGCCGAGGTCGGGTTCGGAGCCGGTGAGGGTCTTCTGGTCGCTGCCCACGAAGTTCAGCGGCGCGGATCCGGAGGGCAGGGCGCCGACGCCGATGACGAGCCTGCCGCTCTTGCGGACGGAGGCGGGCAGTTCGGCGCTGATGGACTTCACCTCGGAGACCTTCAGCTCGACCGGTTCGGCGGCTCCGTTGGACAGTTGCCCCACGGTCACCGTGCCGGCCGGGGCGCCGGTGGTGGCGGCGTCGCTGTCCGCCCCGCAGGCGGTGAGCCCGCCGGCGAGGGAGAGGGTGGCGGTCGCCGCGGTGAGGCCGCGTATCAGTCCGCGTCGGGTGAACTGGCTGGGCATGGCTGTCCTTGTCGTTCGGGTGGGCGGGAGAGCGTGGGACGGTCGGTGGGTCACAGGACCTTGCCGAGGAAGTCGCGGGTCCGTTCGTGCCGCGGGTGGTCCAGGACCTGGGCCGGCGGGCCCTGTTCGACGATCCGGCCGGCGTCGAGGAAGACGACCCGGTCGGCCACCTCGCGGGCGAAGCCGATCTCGTGGGTGACGATGACGAGGGTGGTACCGCCGGACGCCAGGTCCTTGATGACGGACAGCACCTCGCCGACCAGTTCGGGATCGAGCGCCGAGGTGGGCTCGTCGAAGAGGATGATGCCGGGCCGCAGGGCGAGGGCCCGGGCGATGGCCACCCGCTGCTGCTGGCCGCCGGACAACTGCCGTGGGTAGGCGTCGCACTTGTCGCCGAGGCCGACGCGGACGAGCAGTTCGCGGGCGAGGTCCCGGGCCGCGGGCCGGGTCAGCCGGCCGGTGGCGGCGGGCGCGGCGGCCACGTTGTCGAGGACGGTCAGGTGCGGGAAGAGGTTGAAGTTCTGGAAGACGAAGCCGATCCGGCTCCGCTGGGCGAGCAGGGCGCGTTCGCCGAGTTCCTTCAGCCCCTTGCCGTGCCGCTTGACGCCGATCAGTTCGCCGCCCACGCTGACGTGGCCGATGTCGGGCTTCTCCAGGTGGTTGATCACCCGGAGCAGCGTGGACTTGCCGGAGCCGGAGGGGCCGATGACGGCCGTGACCTCGCCGGGGCGGACGGTCAGGTCGATCCCGTCGAGCACCCGGTGGGCGCCGTACCACTTGTGCACGCCGTGCACTTCGAGTGCGACGGGCGCGGCCTTCCGCAGGGTCGGTGCGGTGGTCATACGGCGGCCTCCCTGCGAAGGCGGTCCCGCAGTCCGGCGAGCCGGTCGCGGGTGCGCCGGAACGGGGTCGGCGGCAGGGTGCGGGTGGCGCCCCGGGCGTAGTGCCGCTCGGCGTAGAACTGGGCGACGGAGACGGCGCTGGTCAGGATCAGGTACCAGACGGTGGCGACCATCAGCAGCGGCACCACGTCGCCGGGGTAGGTGTTGCCCGTCGACTGCACCGTGCCGAACAGGTCGAGCAGGGACACGTAGAACACCAGGGAGGTGCTCTTGATCAGCCCGATCAGCTGGTTGACGTAGTTCGGGGTGATGGACCTGAGAGCCTGCGGGAAGACGATCCGGCGGAACCGGTAGCCGCGGGGCAGGCCGAGCGCGGCGGCGGCCTCGTGCTGGCCCTGGTCGACGGCGAGGATGCCGCCGCGGACCACCTCGGCCGCGTACGCCGCCTCGTTGAGGCTGAGGCCGACGACGGCGATGGTCAGGTCGGTGGCCAGCCGGGACTCGTCGAAGGTGACGAAGGCCGGGCCGAACGGCACCCCGAGGCTCAGGGTCTTGTACAGGGCACTGAAGTTGTACAGGAAGATCAGCACCACGATCAGCGGCACGGACCGGAACAGCCAGGTGTAGGTCCAGCTCACCGCACGCAGCACCGGACTTCCGGAGAGCCGGCCGAGGGCGAGCAGGATGCCGCCGGCCAGGCCCAGTACGGCGCTGAGCGCGGCGACCTCGAGGGTGACGAGGAGTCCGTCGAGGACGGAGGGGCGCAGGAACCAGTAGCGGAACCGGTCCCATTGGTAGAAGGGGTTCGTGGCCAGTCCGTGCAGGATCTGCGCGACGAGGACGAGGACGACGGCGGTGACGATCCACCGCCCGGGCCGGCGCAGCGGCCTGACCCGCTGTGCGGTCAGCGGTCTTGACGGGGTGTCGGTCGCGGTCGGCGCCTCGGCGAGGGAGACGGCGGCGCCTGGGGGTTCACTCATGAGGGGCTCCGGCGAGGTCGGTCCCCCCGGGCCGCGGCCGGGCGGACGCGGGCCGCGACGGCACTGGGGCACGGGGCGGCACGCGGGCCGGCGGGAGCCGGGGGTGGGCGGACGGCGGCACACCGGACGAGCGGGTGCGCGGCGGGAACGCGAGGGCGGTACGGAGAGGTCAGCCCTGGCGGCGGGCGAGGCCCGGCGCGGTACACAGCGCGCTGTTCACCCGGAGCAGATCGACGGCACGGTCGGCGACCAGGAGCCCGGCGGACGACGGTACGCGGCCCTGGGGGCGGCTCGGGGCCGTCCTGGAAGCTGCGTACATGGCGTCACCTGTCACTGTCGTGGCCCCGGGGGGCCTCGCGCTTACCGAATGCGTCGTCCGGTCCGGTCGTCACCTGGGGCACCCCACCGCGGTGCGAGGGTTGCCGGTCAGCGAGCCAGGGCTTGGCGCTGACGCTCATGACCGTTCTGAGCCGTAAGTAAGGCAGTTGCCCGTTCGAATGTCAACGCCCGTCCGCCCACTGGACCCTGGCGGACCGCTCTCACCTGCGGCAGGCGTCCGGGGTGTGCCCGGCGTGACTCGCCCAGTCCAGGATCTGGACGGCGGCTCCGGCGGCCTCCAGGCCCTGGCAGCGGCCGTGGTGGCGGCGGGCGGTGCCGTCGAGGTCGAGATGGCGGCCGAACGCGGGGTGGGCGGCCAGCCGACGGGCGTAGGCCCACAGCGCGTGATGCCCGGCCAGGCGGTGCACGGCGGAGGCGTCGAGGTGGCAGCGGTGGACGGTGTCGAGCTGCACCAGGGACACCCACAGCTCGATGTCGGCGGCGGTGAGCCGGCCGTCGGCCAGGTACTCCTCCCCGCTCAGCCGGCGCTCCAGCCGGGCCAGGGTGTCCAGCAGGGTGTCGAGCGCGGCGGCCCGCTCCCGCGGCGGGGCGTCCGCCCGGCCGGCGCGCTGGGCGGCCTCCTCGATGCCCTCGGCACACATCCGCTCCACCGCCTCGATCACGGACTCCAGGCCCGCCGGGTACAGCCGGGTGCGGTCCTCCGGGCGGAACCGGTCCAGGTCGCGCAGGATGTCGGGGGTGTGGGTGCTGACGATGCGTCCGGACCAGTCGTCGCTGAGGACGGGGGCGAGGGCCGGGCCGGTGTAGTGGTGGGAGCTGGCCTCGTACAGCGGGCGCAGCGCGGTGTGGCCGCCGTCGGGACAGTCCGGGACGGCGGGCAGGAGGGTGACCGGACAGGGGGCGTCCAGGCCGAGGAGGCTGTGGCCGACGGCGAGGCGCAGCCCGTCGGGGCAGGCGGTGGACAGGTGGAGCCGGTAGCGGTGCGGCACGGCGTAGTGGCCGCTGCGCGCGTCCCGGCCGATCCGGCCCCGGAAGAGCGGGGCGGTGCGGTGGGCGTGCGGGACGGCGGCGAGCGGAGTGATGGACATGCGTCTCCCCGGGTGGTGGGCGTGCGGACGGGCGCTCCGGCGCGGATGTCGGCCGGCCGGCGGGGGCCGGGGGGCCCGGTTCAGCGGTGGCGGCTGATCGCGCTGCAGACACGCTGGAGGTCGATGTGACGGCGGGAGGTGAGCAGGGGCGCGCGCCACGGGGTCCGGACCGTACGGCCGGTGCCCGGTGCGAGGCGCGTCATGTTTTCCTACCTGTTCACTAGGATTCCCTCCCCTGGAGTGTCGATCCGGCTCGGTACGGCGTCAAGGGGGCGGCCGGGCACAGATGTCGACGCCCCGGCGCCCGGTGCGCGTACGGGAGCCGTGGGCGGCGGACTGACCGCGTACGGCGCCGGACATCTCACGGCCACGGGTCCGTGCCGCAACCTTTTTTCCATGATCGGACGGCTCGCACGGAACAAAAAACGGCGATTTTGAGCCAGATCGGCGCATCCCCGACCATGGAACCCGTCCCGGTGATCCCGGGAACGTCCGTTCCATGAGAGGCGCACCACCCATGCACGACACCGGAACCGTCACCAGGTCGGCTCCGGCCCCCGCGGCGACCCCCGCGGTGCCCGTCGAGGACCCGCACGGCGACACCGGCAGGCATGTCCGCCGGTTCGGCCTGCCCGTCGCCACCGCGCTGGTCATGGGCAACATCATCGGCGGCGGCATCTTCCTGCTGCCCGCCTCCATCGCCCCGTACGGCACGGTCAGCCTGGTCGCCTTCGGCGTGCTGACCGTCGGCGCCATCGCGCTCGCCCTCGTCTTCGGCCGGCTGGCCGCCCGGGACCCGCGTACCGGTGGCCCCTACGTCTACGCCCGTGAGGCGTTCGGTGACTTCGCCGGCTTCCTGGCGGCCTGGTCGTACTGGATCACCACCTGGGTGTCGAACGCGGCGCTCGCCGTCGCCGCCGTCGGCTACCTGGACGTGCTGATCCCGGTCAACGGCCACCGCTGGACCGCCTGCCTGGCCGCGCTCGCCCTCCAGTGGCTGCCCGCCCTCGCCAACTTCGCCGGCACCCGGTACGTCGGCGCCGTCCAGCTCGTGTCCACCGTGCTGAAGTTCGTCCCGCTGCTGCTGGTCGCGGTCGGCGGACTGTTCTTCTTCGACCCGGACCGGCTCGGCCCGTTCGACGCCGGCGGGCACGGCGCGGTCGGCGCGGTGTCCGCCTCCGCCGCCCTGCTGCTCTTCTCCTACCTCGGGGTGGAGTCCGCCGCCGTCAGCGCGGGCGACGTCAAGGACGCCCGCCGCAACGTGGGCCGGGCCACCGTCATCGGCACCGCGGGCGCGGCGCTGGTGTACCTGCTGGGCACGGTGTCGGTGTTCGGCACGGTCACGCACGAGCGGCTGCTCACCTCCACCGCGCCGTTCTCGGACGCCGTGAACACGATGTTCGGGGGGAGCTGGGGCGGCACGGCGGTGGCGCTCGCCGCGCTCGTGTCGATGACCGGCTGCCTCAACGGCTGGACCCTGCTCAGCGCCCAGACGCCGTACGCGGCGGCGCGCGACGGACTGTTCCCGAGCGCCTTCACCCGCCGCCGGCGGGGCGTGCCCACGGTCGGCGTCGGCGTGACCGTCGTCCTCGCCTCGCTGCTCACCGTCTATAACTACTTCTCCGGCTCGGGCAAGGTCTTCGACGTCCTGGTCCTGGTCACCACGTTCACCGCGACCGTCCCGTATCTGCTGGCCACCGCCGCGCAGATCTTCCACCTCGTGGCCGGGCGGCCGGAGGCGGTCGACCGGGGGCGGCTGGTGCGGGACTCCGTGATCACCGCGGTGGCCGCGGCGTTCTCCGTCTGGCTGATGGCGGGCGCCGGCTACGCGGCGGTGTACCAGGGCGTGCTGTTCCTCTTCGTCGGGATCATCGTGTACGCGGTGATGGCGGCGCGGCGGCAGCGCAGGCGGACGCCGGCGGCCGGGGCGTCGTAGTCCGCCGGCCCCACGGCCGCAGCCGCCCCGGTCACCCCGATCCCCCCTAATTCCCGGCCCCCGGCACCTCGGTGTCCGGGGGTTCGGCGTTCGCGGGCACGCTGTGCACTCCGGGCCGGTACTTGGGGACGCGGAGGGTGACCTTCATCCCGGCACCGACGCCGGTCTCGATCACCAGACCGTGTTCGTCGCCGTAGACCTGGCGCAGCCGCTCGTCCACGTTGCGCAACCCGATGCCCGCCGTCGGGCCGTCCTCGCCGCGCAGGATCCGGCGCAGCCGGTCCGGTTCCATGCCGACGCCGTTGTCCTCGACGACGATCCGGGCCGTCGCCCCCTCGTCCCGCGCGGTGATCGTGATACGGCCGCGTCCGGCGCTCTCCTCCAGCCCGTGCTTGACCGCGTTCTCCACCAGGGGCTGGAGGCACAGGAAGGGAACGGCCACCGGCAGCACCTCGGGGGCGATCCGCAGGGTGACCTCCAGGCGCGGCCCGAACCGGGCGCGGACCAGCTCCAGGAACTGCTCCACGGCGCGCAGTTCCTCGGCCAGGGTGGTGAACGCGCCGTGGCGGCGGAAGGAGTAGCGGGCGAAGTCGGCGAACTCCAGCAGCAGCTCGCGGGCCCGCTCGGGGTCGGTGCGGACGAAGGACGCGATCGCCGCCAGGGAGTTGTAGACGAAGTGCGGGGAGATCTGCGCCCGCAGCGCGCGGATCTCCGCCTCGATCAGCCCGGTGCGGGTCCGGTCGAGGTCGGCGAGTTCCAGTTGCACGGAGACCCAGCGGGCCACTTCCTCGGTGGCCCGCGCCCCGGATCCCGGCTCCCCCGTGCCGAGCACGACGAGGGCGCCGGGCACGCGCCGGTCGACGGTGAGCGGTGCGGCGGCACCCCAGCGCACCGGGCAGTCCGGGTCCGGGCAGGCGACGGCGAAGGTCTGCGCGCGGCCGGTGTCCAGGACCTGGCGGACCCGTTCCAGCGCCGCGTCCGCGTGGTGCCGGCCCGGACCTTCCCAGGCCAGCAGCCGGTCGTCGGCGGTGAGCCCGAGCGCCGCCGTGCCGAACAGCGGCCGCAGCCCGCGGACCGCCTTGCGGGCCGCGTCCGGGGTGAGTCCGGCGCGCAGCGGGGGCGCGGCCACGGAGGCGGTGTGCAGGGTGCGGAAGGTGGCGCGTTCCACGGGGGTACCGGGGTCCGTGCCGGACCGGGCGGCCCGGCGGGCCGACAGGCGTCCGGCGGCGAGACCGGCCGCGAAGATCAGCGGCGCCCCGGCGGCGAGCACGGCGAACCCGTTCACCCACGCCTGCCCCGAGCCGCGCCCCACCCGAACCGGACGGCCGG
>NZ_JBEZUP010000012.1:0-170495 GCF_040636485.1 Streptomyces sp. NPDC038707 | reverse complement strand
GTCATCGCATCCTCACTCCCCCGCACACGACGGACCCCGCCCCACCGGGACCGGCGCGCCGTCACCGCATCCCCGCCCCCTCGCCCGCGGCGAGCCCCGCCCCACCCGAACCGGACGATCGTCATCACATCCTCACTCCCCCGCACACGACGGACCCCGCCCCACCGGGACCGGCAGGCCGACATCACGTCCCCGCCCCCTCGCCCGCGGCGAGCCCCGCCCCACCCGAACCGGACGGCCGTCATCGCATCCTCACTCCCCCGCACACGACGGACCCCGCCCCACCGGGACCGGCGCGCCGTCACCGCATCCCCGCCCCCTCGCCCGCGGCGAGCCGCGCCCCACCCGAACCGGACGATCGTCATCGCATCCTCACTCCCCCGCACACGACGGACCGCGCCCCACCCGATCCATGCGGTCGTCATCGCACACCCCGCGCGCGGGCGACCCGCGTGGCACCGGGGCCGGGCAGTCGTCATGGCGCCGTCGTTCCCCCGCCCACGGCCGACCGAGCCCCGCCGGAACCGGACAGGCGTCATCGCGTCCTCATTCCTCCGCGCACGGCGGGCAGGTCCCGGCCGGCCGGGGGTTCGGGGAGGTGGAGGCGGGCCATGACCGCCTCGGTGCCGGGCGGGACGCGGTCCCGGGTGGCCAGGGAGACCAGGACCATGGTCAGGAAGCCGAGCGGGACCGACCACACGGCCGGCCAGGCGAGCAGGGAACGCGCCCAGCCGTCGGCCGGTGGTCCGGCGATGGTCACGGCGACGGCGGTGAGGGCGCCGCCCCCGCCGGCGAGCAGCCCCGCGATGGCGCCGGGCGGGGTTAGCCCGCGCCACCAGATGCCCAGCACCAGCAGCGGGCAGAAGGACGAGGCGGCCACGGCGAAGGCGAGTCCCACCGCGCCGGCGACGGGGAGTTGCCCGGCGGCCACGCTCACCGTGCCGGGCACGGCCACCGCCGGCAGCGTGGCGAGCCGGAAGCGGCGCACGCCGAGCGAGGGCAGCACGTCCTGGCTGAGCACGCCCGCGACGGACAGGGTGAGCCCGGAGGCGGTGGACAGGAAGGCGGCGCAGGCACCGGCGGCGATCAGCGCGCCGAGCAGATCACCTGCGGTGCCGCCGATCAGCCGCTCGGGCAGGACGAGGACGGCGGCGTCGGTGTTCCCGGTGAGCAGCAGGTCAGGGGCGTAGAGCCGGCCGAGGAGGCCGTAGAGGGGCGGCAGCAGGTAGAAGCCGCCGACGAGGGCGAGCACGATCACGGTGGTGCGCCGGGCCGCACGGCCGTCGGGGTTGGTGTAGAAGCGGACGAGGACGTGCGGCAGCCCCATCGTGCCGAGGAAGGTGGCGCAGATCAGCCCGTACGTGGCGTACAGCGGGTGTTCCTCCGCGCCGCCGGACAGCGGTGCCGCCCAGCCCGCGGCGCCGCCCGGCCGGCCGTCGCCGGGCGCGCGTTCGGGCACCGGTGCCCCGGGCGGGAACCGGAGTGTGGTGCCGGCCCGGATCTCGTGCACTCCGGGGTCCAGCAGCAGTGGTCCGCCGGCGTAGTCCCGGCCGTCCACGGCACCGGTCGCGGCGGCCCGCAGCGGGGCCTCGATCCGCAGTCGTACGGTGCTGTCGACGGTGACCTGGGTGTGCCGGCGGAAGGCCGGCGGCTCGTCCACGGCGCCGGCGGGGCGCGGGTCGCCGTGCCAGGCGAGCAGCAGGAAGACCGCGGGCACGAGCAGCGCGGTCAGCTTCAGGCAGTACTGGAAGGCCTGGACGAAGGTGATGCCGCGCATGCCGCCGGCGGCCACGGCCAGGGTGACGACGACGGCGACGAGCACGCCGCCGAGCCAGTGCGGCGCGCCCGTGACCAGGCCGAGGGTGAGGCCCGCGCCCTGGAGCTGGGGCAGCAGATAGAGCCAGCCGACACCGACGACGAGGATCCCGGCGACCCGGCGGGCGGCCGTGGACCCGAGGCGCGAGTCGGCGAAGTCGGGCAGGGTGTAGGCCCCGGAGCGGCGCAGCGGGGCGGCGACGAACGCGAGCAGGACGAGATAGCCGGCCGCGTAGCCGACGGGGAACCAGAGCATCTCGACGCCCTCGGCGGCGACGAGTCCGGCGATGCCGAGGAAGGAGGCCGCCGAGAGGTACTCCCCGCTGACGGCCATGGCGTTGAGGTACGGCGGTACGGTACGGGAGGCGACGTAGAAGTCGGAGGTGGTGCGGGAGACGCGCAGTCCCACCGAGCCGATCACCAGCGTCGCCAGAACCGCCGCCGACACGGCCACGATGCCGTACGTCTGGTTCACCCGGCGGCTCCGGACGTCCTGACCGCGGTCACTGACACGCCCCCTCGTCCCGTTCCACCGCGTCCCGTTCCACTGCGTCCCGTTCCACTGTGTCCCGTTCGTTGCGCTCGGCCCGTGCGACGTACCAGCGGCCGATGCCGACCAGCACGGGGTAGACGCCGACACCGAGTACGGCCCACACGACCAGCGCGCTGCCGGGCCGGACCGCCGGGTCGGGCAGGGCCGCGAAGACGAGGGGAAGCGGTCCGATCACGCCGATGAGCAGTCCGAACGCCGCCAGGCCGAGCCTGAGTTGACGACGCATCAGGTCGTCGGGTGCGGCGGTGCCCTCGGGGCGCGTCCGGGCGCGGGGAACGGGGCCGGGAACCGGGCGGGACGACCGGGGAGCTCCCGTGACCACTTCCCGTCGGGGAGTTGCGGGTCCACCCATGCCGCACCCTCCGGCCCGCGAAGATCACACGTCGAGTGGAGTGTACGCACCCGGAAACCAAAGGGACAGCTCCCGGCCGGCACCGGCCTCACAGGGGGAACAGTACTGAATCCAGGGGCAGTTCGAGGAGTTCCGCTGGTAACCGCGAGACCTCCGTGGATAGACTGTCGCGCGCTGCTCGCGATGGCGGTCGGCGAGGACGGCGGCAGGGACGAGGGTACCGTGACTGAGCTGCGCAAAGGCTCCACCAGAGGCGGCCCCGCCCGAGAGCATGGACGTGTGTTCGCATTTTCCGTCCCGCGGTCCTTACGGCTCGCCCGCGAAATCGTCCGACGATCACCATAAAGCGGCCCACGCGACGCACGGTGGGCCCTTTTTCTTTGCCTCGGGGGACTTCGTTTTCACGTCAAGGGAAGTGTGAGTGTGATGCCATGAACCGAGTCGGCAGAGACTCGCGCCGGGCGGCCGGGGGGCTTGCGGAGCCGCTGGCGCGCACGGGCTTGGCCCTCCTCTTACTGGGGGGCGCCGCCGTGGGTGTGACGGCCGGACCAGCCGCCGCTTCGACCGCCGACGGCACACTGACGGTGCAGGTGCTCCGCGACTTCTTCGGCACCGGCGTGATCAACACGACGATGGACGTGCCGCAGCGGGGCATACGGGTGCAGGTCTCCGACCCCGCCGGGCACCGGGTCACCGGTGTCACGGACACCACCGGAAAGGTCGTGGTGCCGGGGTCGGACGCGCTCGACGGCGGCCGGTACCGCGTCGACGTCAGCGTCCCGGCGCCGTACAGCCGCTATCTGCGGGCGGCGCCCGCGTCGACGGCGGAGAACCACTTCGACAGCTTCACGTCGTTCGTGGACGTGTCGGACGGAAAGGACGCCTCGGTGGTGACCGGGGTGTGGGATCCGGCCGACTACGCGCTGCCGGACTCCCGGTACTTCGTGCCGGTCCACAACGGCCCGGGCGGCACCGACAAGCGGGCGTTGGTGGCGTTCGGGACGAATGCCCGCAGGACGTGTCCCACCGACGCGGCCTGCCCGGCCACGCTGGCCACGCAGGAACAGGTGGGCACGACGTTCGGGCTGGCCTACGACACGTACCGGACCCGGCTGTTCCAGAGCGCGTTCGCCCGCCGGTACGCCGCGTACGGGCCGCAGGGCGGCGGCGCGATCTACACGGTGCCGGCCGACGGCTCGGGTGCGCCGAAGCTGTTCGCGCGGGTGCCGGACGCCGCGGTGACGCGGCACGACACCGCCGACACGAACAGGGACGGCGGGTTCACCGACGCGCCGGGCAAGGAGAGCATCGGCGGTCTGGCGCTGTCGGAGGACGGCTCCACGCTGTACGCGGTGAACCTGCGCACTCGCAGCCTGGTGAGCTTCGACGCGACCGGGGCCACCGCCTCGGCGCCCAAGTCGACGGTGCCGATCCCGGACCCGGGGTGCGCGCACCGCGGCGACTGGCGGCCGTTCGGGCTCCAGACCCACGACAACACGCTGTATGTCGGCGGTGTGTGCAGCGCCGAGAGCACGAAGGACCGGGAGGACCTGAAGGCCGTCGTCGCCACCTTCGACGGCAAGCGGTTCACCACGGTGCTGAGCCATCCGCTCACGTTCGAACGCGGCAGCGTCTACCGCACCGGCGACCGGGCC
Organism: Streptomyces sp. NPDC038707; assembly: GCF_040636485.1. Classification (NCBI taxonomy): domain Bacteria; kingdom Bacillati; phylum Actinomycetota; class Actinomycetes; order Kitasatosporales; family Streptomycetaceae; genus Streptomyces; species Streptomyces sp. NPDC038707. Next base: position 166,120 of record NZ_JBEZUP010000012.1, on the reverse strand, counting down.
ACCCACTGGAACCCGTGGGACACCGGCCTGAACACGTGGGAGGACCGGAAATCGGGCGGCGTCCTCATCGATCCGCAACCGGAGCTGGCCTCGCTCGCCTTCGCCCGCGACGGCTCGATGATCCTGGGTTTCCGCGACCGCTTCATGGATGTGCTCGGCTGGAACGGGCTGAACCCCCACCCGGGGTCCGAAGTCCGCGAAAGCGGCATGTCCGGTGGTGACATCACCATGGTCTGCGCCACTCCCACGGGCGAGTACCAGTGGGAGGGCACCGGAAGCTGCCCCAACAACGCCACTGCCGCCAACAACGGCGGCCAGCCCGCCGATGTCGTCGAGTACTTCCCGGGCGACTCCTTCCGCCGCGCGCATCAGGAGACGGCGCTGGGGTCGGTGGCCTACATTCCGCAGCAACAGTGGGTCGTCAGCACGGAGTTCGACCCGGTCGCCGCGGTGGCGACCTCCGGGACCGGCTACTACGACATCGCGACAGGCGAGGGCCCGGGCAACGACCCGACCGCCAACGGGTACCAGTTCGTCGGCGGAGACCAAGGCGGGTTCGGCAAGGCCGGCGGGCTCGGGGACATCGCCTACGCGGCGGCGAACGCGCCGATCCAGATCGGCAACGTCGTGTGGTTCGACGGCGACCACAACGGGATCCAGGACCCGGGGCACGTACTGCTGCCGGGAGCGACGATCAACCTGCTGGACGCCCACGGCGAACAGGTGGCCACGACCAGGACCAACGCCGCCGGTGAGTACTACTTCGGTGGTGTCGGCGCCGCGTACCAGCTGACGCCCGGCGCGAAGTACACGGTGCAGTTCGACGTGTGCACCGCGGACACCAGCCAGGTGCCCGAGCAGCCCGCGGCGAGCGAACTGCGGTTCACGCTCCCGCGGGCCGGGGACGACCGTGCGCACGACTCCAACGTGACCCCGCCGACCACCGGGGAGCTGTGCAACGGCTACGCGCCCGTCACCGCCCCGGACAAGCCGGGCGGTGTCGACCACACCATCGACGCCGGGGTGTACATCCCGAAGGAGACCCCGAGCCCGACTCCTACCCCGACCCCGACCGACACTCCGACCGCGAGTCCGTCCCCGACCCCCGCACCGAGTTCACCGCCGGCCTCGCCCCCGGCCTCGACCCCGCCGTCACCCGCGCCGCCGGCCAACCCGGCGCCGGGCGGTGGGAGCGACGGGGGCGGTTCGATGGCGAACACCGGTATGGCCGGGGTGCCGACGCTCATCGGCCTCGCCGGTCTGCTGGTGGGTGCGGGCCTGGTCATCGCGTTCGTGACCCGGAACCGTCGCCTCCGGCAGCACTGAACGAACCGCACAACGGTGATGTGCCCGTCCGCGATCCGGAAACGGCGCGGACGGGCGGATCAGGACCGGGCCGGCCCACGAGGGCCGGCCCTGACGTCGTCCGCCCCGGGCCGCCGCCCGGCCGTCGTGCCCGCACGGCGGCCGGGCGGCGGGCTGATGAGCGAGAGGGTGAACCAGCGAGGTGCCAGTGTCGAACCGCGTGCGCGGCGGGAGAAACCGGCGAGTCCCACCGGGGCGGGCGCCCGGACGGCGCCGATGGCCGTGGCCGCGCTGGGTGGCAGCCGCCGTCGGCTTGGCGGCGGTCGCGGTGGCCGCGGTCCTCCTCACCCGCGGCTCCGATCCGGGCGGCCCGCGCGCCCTGACCGAGGACGAGGCGAACCGGCTGGCGATCACCCGGTTCCGCAACTACCAGGCGCGGGGCCGGGCGGTGACGATCACCGTGCCGGGCACCGCCGGCGGGCTGACCGTCACCGGGTCCGTCGACTACCGGGGCAAGGTCGGGTACGGCGTGGTGCACGGCAGCGGGCGCGACACGTCCAGCGACGGGCTGATCCAGTGGACGGCCGCCTCGGTGTTCGTCCACCCGATGGCGAACGCCCCGGCACACGCCCCCGCGTCGCCGCCCCGCTCGGGCTGGTACGACCGTCCGCTGCGCTCGTCCGGCAGCGCGCTGGACAGTTCGCTGGCCATCGCGCTGAAGCTCGGCAGCGACCGGCCCGACAACGCCGAACTGCTGCCCCAGAACGGCGCCTCCTGGTGGGGCCCGGACCGAGTGGACGGACACCGGGTGGACATCATGACCGGACCGTCCGCCCGCGACCGCTCCGGCACTGCGGGCAACGTGCGCTACTGGATCGGCTCCGACGGCACCATGTACCGGGTCCGCGTCAGCGTGGATTCCGAGCCGCGGCCGGTGGTCATCACCTTCGACGCGCGCAGCTACGTTCCGGTCGAGCCGGCGCCGGGGGTCACTCCGGCCCGGTAGCCGCCGTTCAGCGGGCGTTCAGGGCGTCCGCACCCGTGCGTGCGCGGCGAGCAGGGACGCCGGCGGCAGGGGGATGTCCGCCGCCTCCGGCAGGGCCGGAGCGGCCGGGACGACGGTGGCGCCCGCGGTGCCGGCGTGGGGGAACTGCGGCTGCGGGCCGGGCGCCGCGACCTCGGTGAACGGGATGCCGCCGGGTGCCGTCGGCCTCGTCCACGTACCGGCCGGCGAGGACGATCCGGCCGGCAGCGGGCAGGCCGCGGTCGTCGCGAGCCGGGCGGGCACGGTGCTGCGCAGCTCGTTGCCCCGCAGGCAGTTGCCCCGCCCCCGGGTGGCGGTGGGGAAGGACCAGCCGACGTCGACGCCGTTGCCGCCGAACACGTTGTCCACGATCTGGTTGCCGACGGGAGGGATGTCGGCGGTCGCGGTGATCACCAGTCCGGCGTCGCGGTTGCCGGTGACACGGTTGCGGAGGAACCGGTTGGCGCTGCCGCCGTCGACGCCGATACCGGTGCCCCAGCCGCCGTCGGCCTGTTGCGGGGTGGCCCGCTGCTGGTTGGCGGCGATCAGGTTGCCCGCGATGACGGCGTCCCGCTGCGGGAGCAGTTTCTCCTGGTGGTCGGAGTTGGTGGTGAGCCCGACCCGGTTGCCGGCCAGGCGGTTGCCGACCACGTACATGTCCCCGCCGGCGTTGGTGCCTTCGTAGCCGACCGCGTTGAGTTCGGCGATGTTGTCCCGCACCACGATGCGACAGGGCTTGCACTGTCCGACGTAGATCCCCGAGTCGGCCGCGCCCGAGGCGTACGAATGCTCGATGACGCCGTTCTGCGCGGAGAACGCGTAGATGCCGTACAGCCCGTTGCGGGTCGCGGTCACGTACGAGACCAGGAACGACTTCAGGAAGGTGACGGGCTCGTCGCCGGTGTCGTAGCCGCCGCTCTGTCCCGGCAGGCCGGCCGCCGCCTTGGCCGAACCGGTGACCAGGACCCCGTTCTGCGTGTTGTTCCGCACGGTCAGGTTCTGCACGGCCACTCCGGGCGCGGAGACGACGACGCCGTTGGGCTGCCGCAGCCGCCCGTCGATGACGACCTTGTCCCGGGACTCGCCCCGCAGGGTGACACGGGGCGTGGAGAGCCGCACCGACTCGTGGTACACGCCCGGCCCGACCAGCACCAGGTCACCGGGGCGGGCGAGGGAGACCGCGGCGGAGATCGTCGGGGCGTCGCCCGGCACTCTGATCGTCACGTGCGCCCCGGACGGCCGACGGCCGTCGTCCGGCCCGTCGCCGCCGGACCCGCAGGCCGCCAGTACGCAGGTCAGTGTGGTCAGCAACGCGGCCATGGCACGAAGTCGGAGACGAGGCATGGCCTCATCCTGGCATGAAGCGGTCGCGTCGCGTGGCCGGTCAACTCGCCCCGGCCGGAAGGGATATGGCATTGTGCACACCGTGAGCCGAGCCGACCCCCATCCGTCCCGCCGCGCGTTCCTCGGCGCCACCGGGGCCGTGACGGCCACCGGCCTCACGGCGGGCTGTGACTCCCCCGCGGCCCGGCCGGACCGGCCCCCGTCCCCCACGCCGACGCCCCGGGTCCCGCCGACCGGTCGCCACCAGGCGGGCGTGACGCTCCCGCGGGCGGCCCAGCCGCACCTGCTGGCCGTGGTGGCCGATGTCGGCGACGGCGTGGCCGTCGGCCCGCTGCTGGCCGGACTCGGCCGGGCCGTCCTCACGCTCACCGAGGGGACCGATCCGCGGCTGCTGGGTCTGTCGCCGGGCGATCTCACCGTGACGGTCGGGGTGGGACCACGGCTGGTCCGCGGGGCCGGTGCCGCGCTGCCCGGCGCGGCGGACCTTCCCCGGTTCTCCCGGGAGCGGATCGCCCCGCGGTCGCGCGGCGGGGACCTGCTGTTGCAGATCTGCGCCGGCGATCCCCTGCTGCTGCCGGTCGTCGCCGCCGCGCTGCTGGGGCAGGCCGGGGACCGCATCCGGGAACGCTGGCGGCAGTCCGGGCGCCGTGGTCCGGAGGTTCCCGTGACCGGGGACGTCTCCGCGCCCCGCAATCTGCTCGGGTTCATCGACGGCATCGTGGGCCCGCACACACCGGCCGAACAGCGACGCCACCTGTGGCTGACCGGGCCGGCTCCCGTCGCCGGCGGCACGATCGCCGTGCTGCGGCGCATGGAGCTCGACCTGCCCCGGTTCGCCGCGCTCTCCGTCGCCGGACAGGAGGCGGTCTTCGGCCGGCGGAGGGCCACGGGCGCGCCCCTGTCCGGGGGCACCGTGGCCTCGGACCCGGACCTGGGCGCCAAGACACCGGACGGGCGCTACCTCGTCCCCGCCGACGCCCACGTCCGCCGGGCCCATCCCAACGTGGTCGGCGCCGGCCTCATGCTCCGCCGTTCCTACAGCACCGACGGACCCGGGCCCGGCCTGCTGTTCATCAGCTTCCAGAACGACCTGCGCACCTTCACCAAGACGCTCACGCACATGGACGGTTCCGACGCACTGCTCGACTTCACCACCACCACGGCCACCGCGACCTTCCTGATCCTCCCCGGCTTCGACCGGCAACGTCCGCTGGGGGCGGGACTGTTCTCCTGAGGTGTCACCGTCGCGGACGTGGACGGAGCCAGGCCGTGTGGTCCGGGCCGTAGCGGTAGGCGCGGAAGACCGCGTTCTGGGCGCCCCGGGACGATTCCATGCCGACGCCCGCGCCGAAGGTGCCGAACTGCGGGACGACGTACTCCCAGACCACGTCGCCGTCGGGAGTGACTTCGAAGAGGCGGCCGAAGGAGCCCTCGGCGACGAAGGTGTTGCCGTTCGGGAGGCGCTGGGCGCTGGACATGTAGGGGCTGTAGAAGTTCTGGGGCGGATGGTCCTCGTACGACCAGACGGTCCTGCGGGTCTCGCGGTCGACCTCGATGACCCGGGAGTACGGGACGGATGTGTGGTCGCGGTAGGAGCCGTTGTCGAAGATGAGGATCGAGCCCGAGTCCAGTTCGTGGGGGTGGTGCTGCTGGGCCAGCGTCTCCGGGCCCAGGCGCCAGGTGACCCGTGACGTGGCACGGTCGATGATCACGACCGTGGAGGCGCTGCGGAAGCCGACCATGACGCTGCCGTCGCGCAGTTCGTTGACGGTGTTGGCCATCGGCCAGTGCTCGCGGGCGAAGTGGCGGTCGAGGGGGGTGTCCTCGGGCGACAGGTGCTCGAAGGAGGCCCAGCGCCACAGGATCTCACCGTCCCAGGTCATCTCGTAGACGACGTCTCCCCAGATGCGTCCGTCGGGTGCCTCCGTGCCGGGGATGCCGCCGGGGATGCGGGCCGCGAGCGCGGTGGGGACCGGTTCGACGGCGAGGAGGACCAGGTTGCCGTTGGCGAGGATGCTCGCGTCGTGGTGGTGGTACCGGTGGCGGACTTCGCGCAGCACGGTGCCGTCGGGGGCGACGAGTTGGAGGACGCCGCCGTGGTAGACCTCCCAGATCGGGAAGAGCGGGTCTCCGGACCGGGTGTCCTTGCCCTGGTAGAACAGCGTGCCGTCGGCGAGGAGCCGGGCGTGGCGGCCGGGCGGGTGGGCCAGGTGCCACGCGTGGGCGATCTCGCCGTGGATGTCGACGAGGTAGGTCTCGCCCGGGCCGGCGATCGGGGTGTAGAGGGTGTGGCCGCCGTACGACCGCTCGGGGTCGTGGGCGCGCAGGCCGGTGCCCCGGCGGCGCAGCGTGTTCTGGTCGATGGTGGTCATGGTGTCCCTTTCAGTGGAGGGTGACGGCGGCGGGGTCGGCGGCCGTGAGCGGCGTCCGGTCGATGTGCTCGGAGAAGGTGGCCCGGTCCGGCGTGCCCGGGAGCCGCTGTGCCGACTTGGCCCAGGCGCCCTCGGCGAGGAGGAGCTTCAGCAGCGGTTCGTCGAGGGTGATCCGGTAGTCGTAGGAGGTGTAGTGGGCGTCGGCGAAGGCGGGTTCCAGGGCGCCCTCGGCCTGGGCGACGACGGCCTTGCGGGCGGCAGCCGGGTTCTTCGCCATGGTCTTCGTCGCGGCGGTCAGGGTGCGCAGGACGGCGGTGGAGGTGGCGGTGCTCGTGCCGGGGGCGGTGATCAGCAGGGTGCGGTAGGTGTAGCCGGAGTAGCGCAGTTCCCGGTAGCTGGTGCCGAGCGCCTTCCTGGTGGCGTCGTAGAAGCTGGGGAAGGTCAGGCCCGCGTCGATGTCTCCCCGGGCCAGGGACGAAGTGACCTGGTTCGGGGCGAGGTTGACCAGGGTGACGTCGCCGGGCTTCAGTCCGGCCCCGGTGAGCATGCCGTGGAGCGCGTACTGGACGTTGGTGCCCTCGGGCAGGCCGATCCTCTTGCCCTTCAGGGCGGTGAAGTCCGTGACGCCGGCGGACGCGGTGGTGAGCAGCCGCCAGTCGGTGTGGCCGGACAGGGCGGCGAGGATCTTGATCTTCCGGTCGGCGAGGATGGCGGACACGGCGGGCAGGTCGCCGACGACCGCGTACTGGCTCTGGCCGCCCAGGACGGCGTTGAGCGCGTCGCGGCCGGTGGCGAAGGACTGCAGGCTGGGGGTGAGGTGGTGGGCGGCCCACTGGCCGTTCTCGGTGGCGGTGTAGAGGGGGGCACCGCCGAGGTAGTCGCTGCCGGCGATGGTGATCCGGGAAGTGGCGCCGGAGGCGCTCCGCCCGCCTGTGCCGCAGGCGGTGAGGAGCACGGTCAGGGCGAGTAGGGCGGCCGGCAGGCCGCGGCGTGTGCTGCGCATGGGAATCCTCAGAGGTCGGTGCCGAGTTGGGCGACGATGCGCTGGTGCAGGGGGTGGGAGGAGGTGCTCGGGAGCGCGGCGGAGGCCTCGTCCACCCGGTGGTCGGCGATCACCCGTCCCGGGTCCGCCGCCATGACGATCACCCGCTGGGACAGGATGAGGGCCTCGTCCACGTCGTGGGTGACGAAGACGACGGTGGTGCCGGTGCGCTGCCACAGCCGTGCCAGCAGCCGCTGCATGCGCGTCCGGGTGAGGGCGTCGAGCGCGCCGAACGGCTCGTCCATCAGCAGGACCCGGGGTTCGGCCGCCAGGGCCCGGGCGAGCGCGACGCGTTGCCGCATGCCGCCGGACAGCTGGGCCGGGTACTTCTCGGCGGCGTCCGCGAGGCCGACCGCGTCCAGTGACTCCAGGGCGCGGACGCGGCGCGCGGCGCGGGACAGGCCGAAGCGTTTGAGGGCGAACTCGACGTTGCCGCGCGCGGTGAACCAGGGCAGCAGTGCGTAGTGCTGGAACACCACGCCCCGGTCGGGGCCCGGGCCGGTGACCGGCGTGCCGTCCATCAGGACACGCCCGGAACTCGGCGTCACGAACCCCGCGATCGTGCCCAGCAGCGTGGACTTGCCGCAGCCCGTCGGGCCGAGGAGGGAGGTGAAGGAGCCTGCCGTGAACTCCAGATCGGTGGTGGTGACGGCGCGTCGGCCGTCGTAGTCGACCGTGACTGCGTCGAGTCGGACGAGGGTGCTCATGCGCTGCTGCTCCAGTGGACGAGGCGGCGGCCGGCCGTGCTGATCAGCGCGTCGGCGAGGAGGCCGAGCAGACCGAGTTCGATCAGTCCGACGAACATGTGGTCGGTGCGCAGGAACTGGCCGTCGACCTGGAGGCGGTAGGCGATGCCGCTCTGCGCGCCGCCCAGTTCGGCGGCGACCAGGGCGAGGACGGCCAGTGAGGCGCCGTACCGCAGTGCCGCGACGACCGAGGGCGCGGCGGCCGGCAGCAGGACCTCGGTCAGCCTGCGCCAGGACGGTACGCCGAGGGTGCGGGCCGCGCGGAGGTAGTCGGCGGGGATGCGCGCGACGCCGTCATGGACGTACAGCCATACGGCCAGGAACACGGCGTAGGCGATGACCAGGTGTTTGGCCCGCTCGCCGATCCCGAACCAGGTGGTGACCAGCGGGACGAGGGCGATGGCCGGGATCGGGCGCAGGAACGACATCACGGGGCCGACCAGGGACGCGACCCGCGGGTGGTGTCCGGTGAGGAACCCGAGCGCCGTCCCGGCCGCCGCCCCGGCCGCGAAGCCCTGTCCGGCGCGCGCCAGGCTGGCCCGCAGGTCGGCGGCCATCGTGCCGTCGGCGGCCATCGCCCGCGCGGCGCGCAGGGTCTGCCAGGGGGTGGGGACGAGTCCCGCGCCGAGCACGCCGGCCCGGGCCGCCGCCCACCACAGGACGAGGACGAGGACCGCGGCGGTGAGCGGTGTCCCGGCGGCGCCGAGGCCTTTCGTGATCCGGCGTCCGGGCGGGCGGGCCGGCGCGGCTTTCTCCGGGGACCGGGCCGGCCGGGCCGGGGGTGCTGTGCGAGCCATGGTGCGGCACCTCATGACGGGTCTCCGGGTCTCCCCGGAACGGGCGTTATTGATGTGGTCAATAATTCGCGTGGTTTATTGCCGCAGCGTGTCGGCGGCATAAAGGCTCATCCGGGCCTCTCGCCCCACTCCCCCGCCCTGCCGCACCCCTGCGCTACCGTCGAACCGTGCGCCGACCCGACCCGACCCCCGAGGCCCTGGCCGTGGGCTCCGTGATCCGAGGGCACCGCAAGCGCCTCGGCGTCCCGATGGCCGAACTCGCCGCCCGCTCGGGGCTGTCCCAGCCCTTCCTCAGCCAGCTGGAACGCGGCCTGACCACTCCGAGCCTCGCCTCCATCTACAAGATCGCCGACGCTCTGGGCCTGCCCCCGGGCATCTTCCTGCGCCCCTCCGGCACCTCCGGCGCCGTGGCCCACGAGGCGGATCCCCAGGTCATCCGGGTCACCGAGGGCACCGGACAGTTCGCCCGGGTCCTCGTCCCCGGCGGGCAGAGCGACGTCATGGAGGCGTACGAGCAGCACTTCACGCCCGGCCAGGGCGAACGCGGGTGGTTCGAGCACACCGGGGAGGACTTCGTCTACGTGCTCGAGGGCGAGGTCGACCTGGAACTGCGCGGGCAGGAACCGATCCGGCTGAGGGCCGGCCAGAGCGCCCATCACCGCGGCGACGTCCCCCACCGCTGCCGCCTGGTCGGCGATCAGCCCGCACGCACGCTTCTCGTCGTCGCCCTGGGACGCTGAGCGTGCGTGCGTCCCTCAGTCCGAAGGAGTGTGCCCGGTGAACTCGATCGCGCGAGCGGACGGAGCCACGGACCGGGGGCCGGAGCGGGTGGCCGCCGTACGCCGCCGGCTCAGCCGGCACGGGCCGCCGCGGCGGCCCGACGGCGCTCCGGACTTCGCCACCGTCACGCTGCCGGAGCCGGACTGTGATCAGGTCCGCGACCTCCTGGTGGCAGAAGGCGTCGGCACGGTCGTCGAGATCGGGCTCGCCTATGCCGGCTCGGCGCTGGCGATCGGCGAGGCGCTGCTGCGCACCGGGGCACGCGACCCGCGGCATGTGGTGATCGACCCGTTCCAGTACACGGCGTACGACGGTGTCGGGTGGGAACTGCTGTGCGCGGCCGGCCTGGACGGCGTCGCCGAGCTGGTGACCGAACCGTCGCAGCGCTTCCTGGCCCGGCTGGCCGGCGCGGGCTTCGTCGCGGACGCGGCCTTCGTGGACGGCAGTCACCACTTCCACAACGTGTTCGTCGACCTCCACTTCCTGGGCGAGATCGTCCGGCCGGGCGGCGTCGTGCTGCTCGACGACCTCTGGTGGCCGTCGGTCAGCGCCGCCGTGGCGTACTTCGAGACCCATCTGGGGTGGCGTCCGGTACCGGGCGCTCTGGCCGACGGGACCACCGGTCCGGCCGGCGGCCGGCCGCGGACCGGCGCCTACCGGCTGCCCGGCCCGCGCCCGGCGCCCGACTTCAGGGAGTTCCGGCCGTTCTGCTGATCCCGGCGCCCGCTCACCCCGGCCGCGGAAGTTCCCCGTCGGGTGACGGGGGCGCGGGTCAGCCCCGGATCCGGCGGCGGGGCTGGTGCGTGCCGGATCCGGGGCCGTACGGGGTCCCTGGCGGGATTACTTCACGGCTCCGGCGGTGACACCGCGGGTGAGGGAGCGCTGGAAGAGGAGGAAGAAGACGACCATGGGGATGACGCCGAGGAGGGCGGCGGCGCTCATGGCGGTGGGGTCGCTGGTGTACTGGCCCTGCATGACGGACAGGCCGAGGGGGACGGTCTGGTTGTCGTTGGAGATGAGCAGGACGAGGGGGTAGAGGAATTCGTTCCAGCTCCAGACGAAGAAGAAGACGCACATCACCGACAGGGTGGGCCAGCTCATCGGCAGGATGATGCGCCACAGGATGGTCCAGCGGCCGGCGCCGTCGAGGGAGGCGGCCTCGATGAGTTCCTTGGGGAAGCCGGCGAAGACGGAGGAGAGCAGGTAGGTGCCGAACGCGCTGTAGGTGACGCCGACCAGGAGGGTGTAGCCGAGTTTCCCGTCGTACAGGCCCATCTCCTTGAACAGGTAGTAGACGGGGTAGACCAGGCCCTCCTGCGGCAGGACGTTGACGCCGAGGAAGAAGACGAGGAAGGCGGTGCGCCAGCGGATACGGCCGATACCGATGGCGTAGGCGTTGAAGAGGGCGACGACGACGGCGACGAGGACGACACCGAGGCTGATCTCGACGCTGTTGATCAGTTTCCGGGTGAAGTCGACGCGCTGCCACACATCGCCGATGACGGCCCAGTTCCAGTGCTCGGGCCAGGACAGTGAGCCGTGGGAGCGGTAATCGGCGCTGGTCTTGAAGGAGTTGAGCAGGATGATCGCGAACGGGGCGAGGAAGGCCAGGACGAAGACGGTGACGGCGGCCACGACGGCGTAGGAGCCGGCGCTTCGGCGCTTGCCGGCCGTTCGCCGTGTGCCGCGTGGGGGCGCCGCACGGCCGGGGGGTGCCGTCTTCTCCGTGCGGGGCATGGTGGTGGTGTCGGTGGTCATGGTCATCCGTCCTCGCGGGCCTGGCGGGAGAGCATCGTCCCGGCGATGACCAGCACGAGCAGGGTGATGGTGCTGGAGATCGCGGATCCGTAGCCGACGTCGGCGCGTTCGAAGAAGTTCTGGTAGGCGAAGTAGGCGGGGACGAGCGTGGAGTTGCCGGGGCCGCCGCCGGTGAGGACGAAGATCTGGGCGAAGACCTTCAGGCCGGCGATGGTGGTGGTGACCAGGACGACGTAGACCTCGGGCCGCAGGACGGGCACGGTGATGCGGGTGAAGCGCTGCCACCAGTCGGCTCCGTCGAGGGAGGCCGCTTCGTGGAGTTCGGGGTCGATGCGCTGCAGGCCGGACAGGAAGAGCACCAGGGGGTAGCCGAGTTGCATCCAGACCAGGACGCCGAGGACGACCCAGAGGGCGAGGTCGGGGTCGCCGAGCCAGTTCTCGGCCAGGGAACCGAGGCCGATCTTGCCCAGGAGGCTGTTGACGGCGCCTTCGGGTGCGAGGATCCATCCCCACATCAGGCCGGTCACGGCGACGGGGATGACCTGGGGGAGGTAGAGGCCGGAGCGGAAGACGCCGACGAGTGTGTCACCGTGCTTCTTGCCGATGTGGTCGAAGAGCAGGGAGGCCAGGAACAGGCCGAGCAGGGTGGGGACGACGGCGATGCCGACGATGACGAAGGCGATGTTGCGGAACGAGGCCCAGAAGTCGGCGTCCTGGTAGAGGCGGGTGTAGTTGTCGAGGCCGGTGAAGGCGGGATCACCGATGCCCTGCCAGGTGGTGAGGCTGTAGTAGAAGGTCATCACCAGCGGGACGACGAGGAAGATCAGGCTCAGCAGTAGGCCCGGTGCGAGGAAGAGGGCGTATCCCGTGGACCGCGGGTGACGTTTGCTTTTCACTGTGGCTCCTAGGTGGGCGGGACGGCGGCCCGGCGGGCCGGGGCGCCGTCCCCGGGGCGACACGGCGTCCGGCCGGCGGCCTGGCCCTGGGCGGGCCGGACCGTCGTTGCCGTGACGGCGGAGGCTCGGCCGTCGGACGGGGATCCGTGGCCGGGCGGGCTCAGTGCCGGGACGCGGTGTACTTCTCGTAGGGCGCGGCGAGCTGGTCGAGGACGGCGTCGGGCTTGCCGCCGTTCATGAGGTTCTGCGTGGCGGCCAGCCAGGTGTCGAAGTAGCCGGCGACGGGCCAGTCGGGATAGAAGGCCAGGCCACCACTCTTCTGGTCCTGGTCGAAGGCGTTGATGAGCTGCCGGGACTTGGGGTTGGTGATCTCGTCGGGCCCGACGGCGAGGGGGACGTTGCCCTCTTCGCCGATGAGCTTCTGGATCTTGGGCGACATGGTGATGTCGATGAAGTCCTCGGCGAGCTTCTTGTTCTTGGCCCGGGTGGGAACGACCCAGTTGTTGCCGCCGGCGCCGAGGGTGGCCTTGCTGCCCGGGTAGGGGGCGGTGGACCACCGGAAGTCCTTGACGTCGGTGGTCAGGCCGCCGAACCACCAGTTGCCGCCGACCATGACGGGCCGCTTCTGGGAGACGAACTGCTCGGTCATGTCGGTGCCCTTGAGGCCGACGTCCTTCTTGTCGAAGTACCCCTTGTCGACCCACTCCTTGAACTTGCCGACGGCGTAGGTCATCTCGGGGCCGTGGAAGTCGACCTTGCCCTGGTACCGCTGGTAGTCGTCGACCCACTTCCGGTCGGCCTTGGACAGGGCGAGCAGGTAGAGCCAGTGCATGGCGGGGTGGTCGTTGCCGGCGCCCGCGAGCGGGGTGACGCCGGCGGCCTTGAACTCGGCGAGCGCGGCTTCGAAGCCGGCGAAGTCGGTGGGCTTGGCGACGTGGTACTTCTTGAAGAGGTCGTCGTTGTAGTAGGCGAGGACGAACTCGCCGTAGTTGGGCACGCCGTACCACGTGTCGCCGCCCATCTCGCCGTTCTTGTCGTAGCGGGCGGTGACGGAGGCGCTGTCGCTGATCTTCTTGTCCCAGCCGTGGGCCTTGACGACCGGGGTGAGGTCGGTGAGCAGGCCCTGCTTGGCGAGCAGGCCGGTGGTGGCGTTGCCCTTGTTGTACTCCATGACGTCGGGCGCCTTGTCGGAGTTGAGGATCATGCCGGCGTTCTGCTGGATCTGGTCGAACGTCTTCTGTTCGAAGATCACCTTCACGCCCGGGTGGCTGTTCTTGAACTCGGTGACGGCCGCGGCCCATGCCTTGCCCAGTGCGCCGTCCTTGTCCTCGTAGTGCCACAGCCGCAGGGTCTTGCCGTCGCCGGCCGCGGAGCCGGAGCCGCCGCAGGCGGTCAGCGGGGCCAGCAGGGCCAGCGCGGACACGGCCAGCAGCAGCGGTCTCCTGCGCAGGGAGAAGCGGGTGCGCGGGTTGTTCATGGCAGTTGTTTCCTCGCGTGCGGTGCGTCGGGGCGGGTGGGTCAGACGGTGCGGCGGCGATGGGCGCGGGCTTCCCACGGCTGCAGGGTGTGCGGGCTCGTGAGGGGTGGGGTGGCGGGAACGTTCGCGATGAGCAGCTCGGTGCCTTCCCAGCCGTCGGGAAGGTGGACGGTGAGGTCGCCGGCGCTGAAGTTGGCCAGGACGAGCAGTTCGGTGCCCGTGCCCGCGTCGTGGCGGGTGAAGGCGTAGAGCTGTTCGTGCTCGGGGTGGAGCATGCGGAAGTCGCCGTGGGTGAGGGCGGGTTCGGTGTGCCGCAGGGCGATCAGGCGGCGGTAGTAGTGGAAGACGGAGTCGGGATCGGCCAGTTGCGCCTTGGCGTTGACCTCGGTGTGGTCGGGATTGACCGGGATCCACGGGGTGCCGGCGGTGAAGCCGGCGTGTCCGGTGGCGTCCCACTGCATGGGGGTTCGGGCGTTGTCCCGGCTGCGGCGCCGCAGGCCGTCGAGGATCCGCTGCTCGTCGGTGCCGGCGGCGAGCTGGTCGCGGTAGTGGTTGAGGGACTCGATGTCACGGAAGTCGTCGACGGACGCGAACGGCGCGTTGGCCATGGCGAGTTCCTCGCCCTGGTAGACGTACGGGGTGCCGCGGTGCAGGTGCAGGACGGTGGCCAGCATCTTCGCGGACCGGTAGCGGTGGAACGGCGAGTCGTCGCCGAAGCGGGAGACCACACGCGGCTGGTCGTGGTTGTTCCAGTACAGGCTGTTCCAGCCGGTCTCGCCCAGGCCCGTCTGCCAGCGGCCGAGGCTGGCCTTGAGGTCGGTCAGCTTCAGGGGACGTATGTCGAACTTGCCGCCGGGGCCGTGATCGAGGCCGACGTGCTCGAACTGGAAGACCATGTCGAGTTCGCGGCGGGCGGGATCGGTGAAGAGCTTCGCCTCCTCCACCGTGACGCCGGGCATCTCCCCGACGGTGAGCAGGCGGCGCGGGTAGTCGGCGAAGACCTCGCGGTGCATCTCGGCGAGGTAGTCGTGGACGCGGGGCCCGCACACGTAGGACGGGCTTCCGTCGCCGTAGCGGGCGCCTTCGGGGACGATGCCGTCGGGCAGGGCCGGGTCCTTGGAGATCAGGTTGATGACGTCCATGCGGAAGCCGTCGACGCCCCGCTGAAGCCACCAGCGCATCATCGCGTGCACGGCCTGGCGGACTTCGGGGTTGTCCCAGTTCAGGTCGGGCTGCTTGCGGGAGAACAAGTGCAGGTAGTACTCGCCGCTGGCGGTGTCGTACGTCCATGCGGGGCCGGAGAAGAACGAGCCCCAGTTGTTGGGCTCCGCGCCCGGAGTCCCTGGTTCCATGCCCTGTCGGGCGGGGCGCCAGATGTACCAGTCTCGCTGCGGGCCGTCCGGGCCGCCGTCACGGGAGGCGGTGAACCAGGGGTGCTCGTCGCTGGTGTGGTTGACGACCAGGTCCATGACGAGCTTCATGCCGCGTTCGTGAACGGAGGCCAGGAGCCGGTCGAAGTCGGCGAGGGTGCCGAAGATCGGGTCGATGTCCTGGTAGTCGCTGATGTCGTAGCCGTTGTCGTCGTGCGGGGAGGGGTAGACCGGGGAGAGCCACAGCACGTCGACGCCGAGTTCGGACAGGTAGTCGAGGCGTTCGGTGATGCCCTGCAGGTCGCCGATGCCGTCCGCGTTCGAGTCGGCGAAGCTGCGCGGGTATATCTGGTAGACCACCGCGTTGCTCCACCATGCGTCGGCAGGGCTGGGCGCGTTTTCGGGCACGTCAAATCCTCATCGTGGGTCGAGGGCTGTTCGCCGGGAGGTGTCGGGGCTGGATGGCCCGGCCGGCCGGTTCGCCGGCTGTCGCGGGCGGGGCGGGCGTCAGGAGAGGGCGGCGCCGACGGCTTCGCGGATGACGAGGCAGGCGGCGCCGCGGGCCCACAGGTCGTGGGTGACCGGGTCGACGTGGATGTCGCAGTCGCGGGCGGCGGTGGAGAAGGCGTGGGCCTGAAGGGCGTCGTTCAGGGCGGGGCCGAAGAGGTCGTGGGCCACCGCGCCCTCCCCGGCGAGGATGATCTTCTGCAGGTTGAGCAGGTTGCACATGCCGGCCAGTCCCCGGCCGAGCGCGGTGCCCGCCTCGGCGAAGGCGGAGCGGGCGACGGTCCGCGCCGAGCCGCTTCCCGAGCGGGCGATGTCCATGGCCTCGGTGATGGTGGCGCAGGGCACTCCGGCGTCCTGGAGGTGGCGCAGGACCGCCCGGTCGCCGGCGAGGGCCTCCAGGCAGCCGCGGCGGCCGCAGCTGCACATCGGGCCCGCGGGGTCCAGGGGCAGGTGGCCCAGTTCTCCGGCCAGTCCGGTCGCGCCGGAGAAGAGGGCGCCGTCGAGGAGCAGGCCGCAGCCGATGCCGGGTCCGACGGTGACGACGGCGAAGGAGTCGACGTCCCGGCCCTGCCCGAACCAGCGCTCCGCCACCACGAGGGTGTTGACGTCGTTGTTCACCACGACCGGCAGCCCGGTGGCCTCGCGCAGCGGACCGGCCACGTCGACCTTGTTCCAGTCCAGCAGGGCGGAGTAGCGGCACACTCCGGCGGCGGAGTCGACGTGGCCGCTGACGCCGACGCCCAGGCCCAGCACCCGGTCCGCCGCCTCGGGGGCCTGGTCCAGGAGGCGCAGGGTCAGCGCCGCGGCGGCGGACAGGGCCGTCTCCGGGGTACGGTCGGCGATGGGCTCCTCGATGCGGGCGAGGACGTTGGCGGCCATGTCGGTGACCACGCCGGACACCTGCGCGGGCCCGATCTTGATGCCGGCCACGATGTGTTTGTCGGGGTTGACGTGCAGCATCTTCTGCGGCCGGCCCCGCCCGTTCGGGGCGGCGTCGCTCTCGTGGAGATATCCGTGCTCCAGCAGCGGGGGAAGCATGCGGGTGACGCTGGAGGGCACCAGGCCCAGTCGCTGGGCGAGCTGGGTGCGCGACAGGGGACCGGAGGTCAGCACGGTGGCGAAGATCTCCGCGCGGGTCTGTTCGCTGACGAGGTCCGAGAACCGGACCGGTGAGGGGCTCATCCCTGGTGTCTCCAGACGTGGGTGACGACGGGTCAGTACAGGTCGGTACAGCAGTCCAGTGCCATCGAACCGCTGTCGCCGGCCCTGCGCGGCACAACGCGGAGGTTCCCGCCCCGCGCGAGACGGTCACGGCGGCCCGGTGGCGCCCCGCCTCCCGCTCCGGGCGTCCCGCCTCCCGCTCCGGGAGCGGCACCGGAGATCAGGATCCGTCTGGAGAGCGCCATGCGTGTCCCCCGGAGTGTTCGACAGGGCCGGTACGACTCGACCGGTTGCCTGCGGATGACGGGAGTGTGTCCCCCCACGTTTTCATGCGTCAAGAAAGAAAAAGACGCGTTATCGAACTGTGACAGGCGCCCGCAGCCCCGCATGTACCGGTTCGTCCAGGGGGACGCGAGGAGCGCGGGCGACGCCAGGCGATGAATCTCGCCCATTTCGTTGACACGGAGAAGAAATAGCGGGACGTTAACCGGCGACCGCACCGCGGTACACCGCATCGGCGGTCACCCCTTCCGCGCCAGGGGCGCGGTGTGCGTGCGGCATCCGCACGCACCCGTACACCACCCCCGGCCCTGCCCAGCGGCCGCCGCCGAACCCGCGGCTCACCGCCGACGCCCCCGTCCCCACGGTTCGCTCCGGAACGTCCGCCCCCGCGGTTTCTCCGGTGGCCGGGGTGTGCGCGGGCGCCGCCTTCCCCCGAGCGAGGAGATATGACAGGAGCACGACAAAACAGAGCGCGGCGTACGGCACTGGCCGCCGGCCTGGTGCTGGCCGCTTCAGGGCTGGCGTTCGTGCCGGCCTCCCCGGCATCCGCCGCCACCGTCAGCGACGCCTGGACCGACGCGTCCCGCTACGCGCCCGGCCAGCAAGCCACGGTGACCGCGCAGGTCGACGGCAGCGGCCCGGTGACCTTCACGCTCACCCACCTCGGTGACGTCGTGAAGACCGGCACCGTGCAGGCCGACGGCAGCGGACGGGCCGTGTGGAAGGTGACGCCGCCGTCCACGGACTTCCAGGGCTACCTCGTCGAGATCCAGGCCGGCGCCAGCCGGACCCAGACGGCGATCGACGTCTCCTCCACCTGGACCCGCTTCCCCCGGTTCGGATTCCTGGCCTACTACGGCACGAACATCTCCGCCGACGACGCCAAGGGCGACATCGCCGAGCTCTCCCAGCGCTACCACATCAACGCGCTGCAGTACTACGACTGGCTGTGGAAGCACGAGAAGCCCGTCAAGCACGACGGATCCGGCGTCGCCGGCACCTGGACCGCGTGGAACGGCGACACCCTCAGCTCCGCCACCATCCGCACCTACATCGACGCCGAGCACGGCCGCGGCATGGCCGCCATGCCGTACCAGATGTCGTACGCGGCCCTCAACGACTACGACACATCCCAGGTCAGCCCGGACTGGCGGCTGTTCAACAGTCCCGGCGGCACCGACGAGTGGTACTACCCGATGCTGCCCAACCAGATCCTGCACCTGATGAACCCCGAGAACACCGGCTGGCAGAACTACATCGTCGGCCAGTACCAGGACTCGGTGAACTCCATGGGCTTCGACGGCGCCCACCTGGACCAGATCGGCTACTGGTCGGAGAAGTACGACAAGGCCGGCAACAAGGTCAACCGGCCAGGCGGCTTCGCCCAGCTGACCAACAGGACCAAGCAGGCACTGCCCGCGGGCCGCAACGCGGTCGGCTTCAACGCCGTCGACGGCTACGGCGACGCCGAACTGGCCAAGTCCGACGCCGACTACCTCTACACCGAGCTGTGGTCGAACTACGAGACCAACTCCTCGGTCAAGGACTACCTCGAGCGTCAGCGCCAGGCGTCCGGCGGCAAACCGCACATCACCCCCGCCTACATGAACCGCCCGGGCACCCCCGACTCCGGCACCCCGAACAACAACTCCGTCTTCGACACCACCTCGGTACAGCTGGCCAACGCCATGTTCGCCGCCAACGGCGCCAATCACCTCGAGCTCGGCCCCAACGACCACATGCTCAACACCGAGTACTTCCTCAACAAGGACAAAAGCATGTCCGCCGGGCTCAAGGCGTGGGAGAAGACGTACTACGACGTCATCACCGGCTACGAGAACCTCTTCTACGGCCCCGACCTGCACACCGCGTCCAACAAGACCGTCGTCGACGGCGTGATCACCTCCACCGACGGCTCCGGCAACACCGTGTGGACCAACGCCATGCGCAACGGCGACACCGATGTCCTGCACCTGATCAACCTGCTCGGCAACGACGGCAAGTGGCGCGACGCCGGCACCGCCACCCCGCCCGTCAAGACCGACGTGCCCGTCAAGTACTACCTGCGCGACGGACAGCAGGCCCCGGCAGCCCTCCGCGTCGGCAGCCCCGACCGCGACGGCGGCCGCTCGGCGAACCTGCCCTTCACCACAGGCAGCGACTCCTCGGGCACCTACCTGAAGTTCACCGTCCCCGAACTGAAGAACTGGGACTTCGTCTACTTCGACCACACCGCCAACACCGACGACCCCGGCAACGGCGGCACCGATCCGGGCAACGGCGGCGGCACCGGCACGCAGCTCGTCAACGCGGGCGGCAAGTGCGCCGAGGCCAAGGACGGCGCCGGCGCCAACGGCACCCCCGCCCAGCTCGCCACCTGCGCCGGCACCGACCGGCAGAAGTGGACCCTGAACGGCACCGAGCTGCGCGTGCTGGGCAAGTGCCTGGACGTCGAGGGCGGCTACACCGCCAACGGCACCAAGGCCCACCTGTGGGACTGCGGCGGTTACGACAGCCAGAAGTGGGCCTTCCAGTCGAACGGCACCCTGAAGAACCTCAAGTCGGGACGCTGCCTCGACATCGAGAACCAGAGCACAGCGGACGGAGCCCGGCTCCACCTGTGGGACTGCGGGGGCTGGAACAGCCAGAAGTGGTCCCTGACCGGCTGAACCGGCCACGCACCCCTGCGTCCCGGCGGCACCGTACGGGCCCCGAGCCCGTACGGCCCCCCGTCCGCCCACGACGGCGCTCGCCCCGAAGCGGAAGGAGGTGAGCCGGCCCGGCACCTGAACCCCGGCAGCAGCCTCCCGATCACGCGCAAGGCGCAGACCGGCCGGCGCCCCCGGCCGGTGTCCTTTCCGACCCACGGAGGAAGACCCACCATGAACCGCACACCCACGACCGCGTCCCGCCGCACCGCGCTGGGCGCCGCCGCCCTCGCCACCACCCTGCTGGGCCTGCTGGCCCAGGCGCCGGCCGCCTCCGCCCACGGCACGGTCATCGCCCCGCAGACCCGCAACTACGGCTGCCTGCAGCGCTGGGGCTCCAGCGAGCCGAACGAGGCGCAGGACCCCATGTGCTACCGCACCTACCACGAGAACCCCAACGCGATCACCGCGTGGAAGGCCGTCTACGCCAACAACACCGGCGACAACTACCAGCAGGTCATCCCCAACGGCCGGATCTGCAGCGCCGGCGGCCAGGGCGAGACCGACTACGGAGCACTCGACCGCCCCGGACCGTGGATCACCAGCGCCCTCGGCTCCACCTTCACCGTCGACCTCTACGACGAGGCCCGGCACGGCGCCGACTGGCTGGAGATCTACGTCACCAGGCAGGGCTTCGACCCGACCACCCAGCTCATCGGCTGGAACGACCTCGACCAGGTCAAGAAGACCGGCCGCTACCCCTACCAGGCGCACTACACCACCGACGTCAGCACCTCCGGCTACAGCGGACGCCACGTCGTGGTGACCGTCTGGAAGGCATCGCACATGGACCAGAAGTACTTCCTGTGCAGCGACGTCGACTTCGGCTGAACCAGCCGGCCCGCACCCCGTAGTCTCCGCACGCCGGCCCCGCGAGCACGCCGCGCAAGCGCTCCTCGCGGGGCCTTCCCACCCGTCCGCCACCCGCAGCCCCCGCTGCACCGGTACCGGTTCGGAGGCACCTGATGTCCCACCGGGGAACGCCGCCCGCCCGCGTCCGCCGGACACCCCGTCACCGGTGCACGGCCGTGCTGCACCGGGCTGCCGGGCGGTACCGGCCCGGCAGCCTCACCGTCCTGCGCGTCAGCGTGGGTGTCGTCTACTGCTGGTTCGGCGTCCTCAAACTCTTCCCCGCCACCAGTCCCGCCGAGCACATCGCCCTCCAGACCATGACCAAGCTGACCGGCGGCCTGGTACCCGCCCAGGTGTCGCTGCCGCTGCTGGGCACCACCGAAGCCCTCATCGGCCTGGCCCTGATCTCCGGATTCCTCCTGCGCCCCGCTCTGGTGGCCTTCTACGCCCACATGAGCGGCGTGTTCTCCTCCCTGGTGCTGCTCCCCGACGCCATGTGGCACCACGGAGCCCCCACCCTGGACGGCCAGTACGTCCTGAAGAACCTCGTCCTGGTCACCGCCTGCCTGGCCGTCACCGCCGACGACCTCACCCGCTGAGCCTCCCAAAACGATCAAGGGCCGGTTTCGGATACCTCCGAAACCGGCCCTGACCTGCGACTCTCACGAGTCGGGACGACAGGATTTGAACCTGCGACCCCTTGACCCCCAGTCAAGTGCGCTACCAAGCTGCGCCACGTCCCGCCGCGGTCCCACGCGGGCGTCCCGCGTGATCACGCAGGTCAACATTACCGCACCTGGGCGGGTGCCCGTGTCGCCGCCGGTGTGCCGGGGGTCTCGGCCGTAAGGCCGGGGCGGCGGGCCGGGACCAGGAGGGCGGCGCCGGTCGCGGCCAGGCAGAGGAGGGCGGGCAGGGCCCAGCCATGGGTGCAGCCGGAGGCGTGCGGATGGTCGCCGGGATCACGGCGACGACCTTCGAGGACGACGCCCAGCGCGGACCGGGTGCCGGCCATCGCGCCGGACGGGGTGCGCACCGGCCGCTGACCCGGGGCACGAAGGCCCCGCCGCCACCACGCCCGCCCGCGCGACGAAGTGTCCCGTGACCGGCCCCGATGCCCCACACCCTGTCCACGGCACCGCGCCCCGCCCGCCCGCTAGGGTCGGCCGCATGACGCACAGCTTCGCGCTCCACATCCCCGACGCCGACCTCGGACCCGAGCCCCTGGACCCCGCGCAGATCGTCTCCGGGAGTCCGGAGGTGACCGGGAAAGTGGTCTGGGAGTCGCCGGACGGGCGGCAGCTCCGGGGCATCTGGCAGATCACCCCGGGCGTGGTCACGGACACGGAGGCCGACGAGCTGTTCGTGGTGATCAGCGGCTCGGCCACGATCGAGGTCCAGGACGGGCCGACGCTGCGGGTGGGCCCCGGCGACATGGCGGTGCTGCGCGCGGGCGACCGTACGCGGTGGACGGTGCACGAGACGCTGCGCAAGGCGTACGCCATCAGCCTCTGAGGTCTCCGAGGGAGCGCCGGGAGGGTTGACACGCCTCCATGTCCGGACAAAGGTGGCTCCGAGCCGGGACGGACCGTTCCGGGCGCCGGTCCCACGTTTCCGGGAGAGGCTGTCATGGTGGATGCGCTGGGTGTCGCCGTCATCGGGTTCGGCTGGATGGGCCGCGTGCACACCCGGGCGTACGCGCGGCTCCCCCACCACTACCCGGACCTCCCGCTGCGCCCCCGGCTGGTCACGGTCGCCGAGGAGGTACCGGGGCGGGCCGAGGAGGCCGCCGAGCGGTACGGGTTCGCCTCCGCGACCCGTGACTGGCGCGAGGTGGCCGCCGACCCGCGCGTGCGCGCGGTCAGCGTCACCGCGCCGAACTTCCTGCACCGCGAGATCGGTGTGACGCTGGCCGAGGCCGGCAAACACCTGTGGATCGAGAAGCCGGTGGGCCTGACGGCCGGGGACGCGCGCGCGGTCGCCGACGCGGTGGCGAGGGCCGGCGTACAGGGCACGGTCGGTTTCAACTACCGCAACGCGCCCGCCGTGGAGGCCGCCCGCGAGCTGATCGCCTCCGGCGGGATCGGCACCGTCACCCATGTGCGCATCCGCCTGTTCAGCGACTACGCGGCGGACCCGGACACCGCTCTCACCTGGCGTTACGAGCGGCGGCGCGGCGGCAGCGGGGTGCTCGGCGACCTGGCCTCGCACGGCGTGGACCTGGCCCGCTTCCTGTGCGGTGACCTCGCCTCCCTCGCCGCCGACACCGCGGTCTTCGTCCCGGAGCGCGCCCGCCCGCGCGGTGCGACGGCCGGCCATGCCCTGGCCCCGGGCGGTGAGCGCGGCCCGGTCGAGAACGAGGACTACGTCGGCTGTCTGCTCCGTTTCGCCTCCGGCGCCCGCGGCGTCCTGGAGGCCTGCCGGGTCTCGGTCGGCGAGCAGAACGCCTACGGTTTCGAGGTGCACGGCACCCGGGGCGCGGTGTTCTGGGACTTCCGGAGGATGAACGAGCTGGGCGTGAGCCGCGGCACCGGTTACCGGGACCAGCCGGTGAGCACCGTCCATGCCGGCCCGGGCGCCGGCGAGTTCGCCGCGTTCCAGCCGGGCGCGGCCCACGCGATGGGGTACGACGACCTGAAGGTGATCGAGGCCTTCCGGTTCGTACGGTCCATCGCCGAGGGCACGCCGTACGGCGCCACCCTCGCGGACGCGGTGCACAGCGCGCGGGCGCTGGAGGCGATGGCACGGTCCGCGCGGACCGGCCGCTGGGCCGGCCCGTAGGGAACGCGGAGGCGGCTCCCTGGGGGTGCCGGTGGCTCGTCGATGATGGTGCGAAGGGTTTGTAAGGACAAGAATGGGGCGCATGCGTATCGGAATCCTCGGTCTCGGCCGTATCGGCTCCTTCCACGCCGAGACCCTCCGCGGGCTCGACGCCGTCGAATCGCTCGTCGTCACCGACCCGTTCGCGGAGGCCGCCGAGCGCGCGGCGGAGCGGTTCGGCGCCGAGGTGGCCCCGTCGCCGCGGGCGCTGCTGGCGTCCGGGGTGGACGGCATCGTGGTGGCGGCGGCCACCGACGCCCACCCCGCGCTGATCCGGGCCGGCGTCGAGGCCGGTGTCCCGGTCTTCTGCGAGAAGCCCGTGGCCCGGACGATGCGCGAGGGCACCGAGGTCCTGGGAGTCGTCCGGGACGGTGGCGTGCCGGTCCAGATCGGTTACCACCGGCGCTTCGACGCGGGGTTCGCCGCCGCCCGGGCCGCCGTACGGGCCGGTGAGCTGGGCGCGCTGCACACCGTGCGGTGCACGACGCTGGATCCGGCGCCTCCGCCGGCCGCGTACATCGCCGCGTCCGGCGGCATCTTCCGGGACTGTGCCGTGCACGACTTCGACAGCGTCCGCTGGGTGACGGGCCGTGAGGTCACCGAGGTGTACGCGGTCGGCGGCAACCGGGGGGCCGGCCACATCAGGGCGGCGGGCGACGCCGACACCGCCGGCGCGCTGCTCACCCTGGACGACGGAACGGTCGCCGTGGTGTCCAACTCCCGGTACAACCGGCGGGGTTACGACGTGCGTATGGAACTGCACGGCTTCGCCGACTCGCTCGCCGTGGGCCTGGACGACCGGCTTCCGCTGCGCTCGGCCGAGCCCGGCACCGACTTCCCGCCGGGCCCGCCGCACGCCTTCTTCATGGACCGGTTCGCCGCCGCCTACCGCGCCGAACTCGCCGCGTTCACCGAGGTCGTGGCCGGTGCCCGGCCGTCCCCCTGCACCGTGGCGGACGCCCTGGAGGCCGGCTGGATCGCCGAGGCGTGCACCTTGTCCCTGCGCGAGCACCGGCCGGTGACGCTGGCGGAGGTGCGGTCGGCCTGAGCGGCGCGCGGGCGGTCCGCCGCCGGGCCCGGGTCAGCCGCAGTACCGGATCAGCCATTCGTCCGCGTGGTAGGTGTCCCGCGCCGGGTCCGGCCGGGTGGCCGGCCGCGTCTCGACCGTGTCCTCGGGGCGTATCCGCTCGGGCAGGCGGCCGAAGCGCTCGCGCCGGGTGACGGCCGCCTCGGCGGCGTCCCCGGGCGCGTCGTGGGTGTGCGTGCGGTGTGTCATGTCGTCCTCCCGTCCGGGCGGGCGTTCCCCGTTGTCAGTGGAACGCCCGGGTGTCCCGGTTGGTTCCCGGCCCGGCCGCGGCCGGATCCGCGGGGGCGCGGATCCGGCGCGTACGCCCGCTCAGGCGCCGCAGGAGCGCAGGAAGCGCCGGGTGCGGACGGCGATCGGGAGCGGCCGGTCCGGCTCGCACGGGTACATGTCCTGTTCGACGATCGCGAACAGGTCCACGCCCAGCCCCTGTGCCGCCCGCAGCACCGGTTCCAGTTCCGGGATCCCGGACGGCGGTTCGCACATCACCCCGCGCCGCACGGCGGGTCCGAACGGCAGTCCCTGCGCGACGACCTCGGCGAGGACGTCCGGATCGACCTGCTTGAGGTGCAGATAGCCGATGCGTTCGCCGTAGGTCTCGATCAGCTTGACGCTGTCCCCGCCGCAGTAGGCGTAGTGCCCGGTGTCCAGGCAGAGGCTCACCAGTGCGCTGTCGGTGGCGTCCAGGAAGCGGGTGACGTGGGCCTCGGTGTCGAGGTGGGTGTCGGCGTGCGGGTGGACGACGATGTCCAGGCCGTAGGTCTCCCGGACCCGCCGGCCGAGCCGTTCCATGCCCCGGGTCAGGTGCGTCCACTGTTCGGGGGTCAGCTCGGGCGGCTCCAGGATCTCGGCGGTCTTGTCGTCGCGCCAGAAGGAGGGGATCACGACCAGGTGCCGGGCGCCCATGGCCCGGGTGAGTGCGGCGACCCGGCCGACGTGGGCCCAGGTCTCCTCCCAGACGGCCGGGCCGCGGTGCAGGGCGGTGAAGACCGTGCCGGCCGAGACGCTCAGGTTCCGCCGGGCCAGTTCGTCGGTGAGCCGGGCCGGGTCGGTGGGGAGGTAGCCGTAGGGGCCGAGTTCGATCCAGTCGTAGCCCGCCTCGGACACCTCGTCGAGGAAGCGGTGCCAGGGGATCTGCCGCGGGTCGTCGGGGAACCAGACGCCCCAGGAGTCGGGGGCGGAGCCGACCCGGATGCGGTCGAGGGTCTCGGGCATGGTCAGCGGTCCTCTCCGGGGCGGCCGTCGCGGGCGGGACCCGCCGTCCCTCCTTTGTCAGGACATCATTTCACGAACGGGTCCGTGTGCAAGAGGGGTCGCGCGGTCCCTCACCCTGGTCTTTCCCGGGTGCGCCTGGTAGCACAGAAGGGCTTGAAGTCCGCGCAAGGTCAGGGCAGTTGCCGTCCCGGAGGTCTCCCGTGCTGCGAGCGATGCTGACGGCGGGCGCGGTCCTCGCCGCGCTGCTGGCCCCCGCCACCGCCCGTGCCGATCCGGGCGGGCCTGGCATCCCCCCGCTCACCGACGGGCAGGGGCGGGTGCTCACCCTGCGGGGCTGGAACATCGAGGACAAGACGCACCGGGGCGAGCAGGCCCTGAGCGCGATCACCGAACGCCATCTGCGCGATCTGCGCGCCCAGGGCTTCGGCTTCGCCCGGCTGCTGGTCTTCTGGGACGACCTGGAGCCGAGGCCCGGGCAGTACAGCGAGAGGTACCTGCGCAGGATCGAGCGCGTCCTGGACTGGGCCGGACGCCAGGGCGTAGGGGTCGTCCTCGACGCCCACCAGGACGTCTTCGGGCCCGCCTTCGGCCACCGGGGCATACCCGAGTGGGCGACCAGGACCGACGGGCTGCCGTTCACCCCGCATCCGGACGACTGGTTCGCCGAGTACTTCGAGCCCGCCGTGCAGCGCGCCTTCACCCATCTCTACGAGGACGACGACCTGCGGCGCGCCCAGGCCCGGATGTGGCGCACGCTCGCCACCCGCTTCGCCGGCCATCCGGCCGTACTCGGCTACGACCTGATCAACGAGCCCATGGGCGAGCCGGGGCCCGGGGAGGACCTGCCGGCCGCCGCGCGCCGCATCGAACGCGAGCAGCTCACCCCGATGTACAACCGCCTGGCCGGCGCCGTCCGGCCGGCCGACCCGGACGCATGGCTGTTCGTCGAGCCGACCCCGGTCGTCGGCGAGGGCGTGGAGACGGGCCTCGGCCGCGTCCGCGATCCCCGCGTCGTCTACGCGCCGCACTTCTACGACACCGCGATGGAGGCGGGCGCCGACTACGACCCCGGGGCCGGCTGGATCGAGGCGTACGAGCGGGCCGTCACCGCGTACCCGGAGCGGTACCGGGTCCCCGTGGTGATCGGCGAGTGGGGTCCGCCGGACAGCTCGCTGCCGCACATGAACCGCTTCTACCGGGACGCCATGGCCTCGCTCGGCCGCTATGCCTCCGGCTGGGCGGGCTATGTGTGGTGCTACGGCGGCGGGTACTGCGCGCTCGACGGCAGCGGCGCCCTCCGCGCCAACAAGGAGCTGACCGTGGAGCCGTACGCCGAGGCCGTGGCGGGCACGGTGCGCTCGGCCGGCTACGACGGGGAGGCGGGCGTGTACCGGCTGGTCTACCGCGCGGCACCGCACGGCTCCCGGGTGAGCGTGCTGTCCGTGCCGCCGGGCGCCTGGCGGATCACGGCCGGCGGCGGGGCGGCCGCCGTACGGCGGACGGCCGGCCGGGCCTGGGTCCGGGCGGCCCCGGGCGCCCTGGTGACCGTCTCGGTGACGCGCGGGTGAGGACGGTCCCGGCGCGCGGCCGGCACGGCGATGACGCGCGGCCGGCCACCCGGGGGGGCCGGCCGCGCGCACCGGGTCAGGCGGCGGGGTCCGCCGGCCGTACGGTCTCCTGCTCGAACCGCGCGTGGAACCGGCGGGTGTGGTCCACGTGGCGTGCCGGGCCGGTCAGGGTCACCGTCGCGGTCAGGCGGGCCTCGGCGCTGGAGGCCGCGAGGCGCAGGTGCAGCTCGCCCGGCTCGACCACCCGGCGCCCGTCGCGGCCGGTGAAGGAGGCGAGGTCGGCCGACACGGTGACCCGTACCCGCCGCGTCTCCCCCGCGGCGAGCGGCACCCGGGCATAGCCGATGAGCCGCTGCACCGGCTGGACGACGGAGGCGACCGGGTCGTGCAGGTACAGCTGGACCACCTCGGTACCGGCCCGCTCCCCCGTGTTGCGCACGGTGAACGCGAGGGAGAACTCGCCTGCGGTGTCCGTCTCCGCCCGGCCTACGGTCAGCTCGTCCCAGTCGAAGGACGTGTAGGACAGGCCGTGCCCGAACGCGAAGGCCGCCGTGGGGTCGATGTTGGAGACATCGCTCGTCTGGGCGAGCCGTGCGCCGAGGTAGGTGGTGGGCTGGCCGCCGGTGCCGCGGGGCACGCTGACCGGCAGCCGTCCGGACGGGTTGGTCCGGCCGCTGAGCACACCGGCGATGGCGGTGGTGCCCTCCACCCCGGGGAAGAAGGACTGCACGATCGCCGCGGACTCGTCCACGGCCCGTCCCAGGGCGTAGGGCCGGCCGGCCAGCAGGACCGTCACCACGGGCGTGCCGGTTTCCAGCAGCGCGTCGAGCAGCCGCTGCTGGGCCCCGGGCAGGGCCAGGGACTCGGCGTCGCAGCCCTCGCCGCTGGTGCCCCGGCCGAAGAGGCCCGCGCGGTCGCCGAGGGCCACCACGACGACATCGGCCCGGCGCGCGGTGTCGACGGCCTCGGCGATGCCGAAGATGTCGCCGTCGTCCACTCCGGTGCCCTGGACGACGGTGAGTTCCGTCTCGGGGAACTCCTGCCGCAGGGCGTCCTCGAGGGTGGGCAGGTCGATGCCGGGCGGGATCTCCGGGTGGTGCACGCCGACGTGCTGGGGGAAGGAGTAGCAGCCCAGTACGGCGGCCGGCGCGGTGGCGTTGGGGCCGATCAGGGCGATGCTGCGGGGCCGGGCGAGGGGCAGGGTGCCGTCGTTGGTGAGCAGGACGACGGCCTCCTCCGCGACGGTCCGGGCCAGTTCCCGGTTCTCGGCGCTGTCCAGGTCGATCGTGCCGCGCAGGGCGCCGGGGTCGTTCAGGTCGGCTCCGCGCAGCGCGGCCGGGACCGGGTCCCAGCCGGCGTCGAGCAGGCCGAGCCGGGCCTTCTGGACGAGCACCCGGCGCAGGGCGCGGTCGATGAGTGCCTCGGGCACCCGGCCGGCGGCGACGGCCTCCGTGAGGTGCGCCCCGAACGTCTTCACGGTGGGCAGTTCCACGTCGACGCCGGCGCGCAGCGCGGTGGCCGCGGCGTCCGCCCAGTCCGCGGCGATCCCGTGCAGGGTCTTGAGGAAGGCGATGCCGAAGTAGTCGGCGACGACCGTGCCCTCGAAGCCCCAGGTGTCGCGCAGCAGCCCGGTGAGGAGGTCCTCGTCGGCCGCCGAGGGGATGCCGTCGGTGTCGGTGTAGGCGTGCATGACGGAGTCGGCCCCGCCCTCGCGGACGGCCATCTCGAAGGGCGGCAGCAGGACGTCCGCCCGCTCGCGCGGGCCCATGCCGACGGGCGCGAGGTTGCGGCCGGCACGGGAGGCGGAGTAGCCGGCGAAGTGCTTCAGGGTGGCGACGACACCGGCCGACCGCAGCCCCTGGACATAGGCGGTGCCGATGCTGCCGACGAGGTAGGGGTCCTCTCCGATGGTCTCCTCAACCCGGCCCCAGCGGGCGTCGCGCACCACGTCCAGGACGGGCGCGAGGCCCTGGTGGACGCCTACGGCGCGCATGTCGCGGCCGATGGCGGCGGCCATCCGGCGGATCAGGTCGGGGTCGAAGGTGGCGCCCCAGGACAGCGGGACGGGGTAGGCGGTGGCGCCCCAGGTGGCGAATCCGGCCAGGCACTCCTCGTGGGCCACCGCGGGGATGCCGAAGCGGTTCGCGGCGGCGATCCGGGTCTGCGTGCGCAGCAGGGACAGCGCGCCGAGCGCGGGGTCGACCGGTGCCGTGCCGAACGGGCGGGTCAGCTGGCCCAGTCCGGCGGGCAGCAGGGCGTCGAGATCGACGGCCTCCTCCATGTCGTGCTGGTGCGGGGCGACTTCACCGCCCTCGGCGGACGCGCCGACCCACACGCCGTACAGCTGGGCGGTCTTCTCCTCCAGGGTCATCGCGTCGATCAGCGCGGAGACGCGGGTGCCGATGTCCTGCGACGGGTCGTTCCACAGGGGGACTTCGGGGGTGGTCTCTACGGCCACGTTGGCGGTCACTTTCCTCCCATGCCCATCAGGCCCTGGACCAGGGCGCGGCGGGCGAACAGGTAGACGAGCAGGACGGGCACCATGGACAGCGTCACGGCTCCCAGCAGGCCGGGGATGTCGATGCCGTGGGCGGTCTGGAAGTTGTACAGACCGAGGGTGATCACCTTGGTCTCCTCGGACTGGGTCAGGACCAGCGGGAACAGGAAGCCGTTCCATGCCTGGAGGGCGGAGAACACGACGATCGTGGACAGTCCGCCGCGCGAGAGCGGTACGACGAGCTGGAAGAACATCCGCCGCGGGCTGGCCCCGTCCATGGTCATGGCCTCGAACAGCTCCGGGGAGATGTCCCGCATGGCCCCGCTGAGGATGAGTGCCGACATCGGCAGGCAGAACGCGGCGGTGGGCAGGATGACGCCCAGCAGGTTGTCGTAGAGCCCGGCCTCGCTGATCAGGTAGAACATCGGCACGATCACGGCCTGGGCGGGGATGGCGAGGCCCAGCAGGAACAGCCGGAAGATCTGCGAGGTGATCCGGGAGCGGCTGCGGACGATCGCGTAGGCGAGCGGTGGTACGAGCAGCAGCACCACGCCGACGACGCAGACGGTGACGATGATGGTGTTGAGGAAGTACCGGCCGAAGCCCGAGTCGAACGCCCCGGTGTAGTTGTCCAGGGTGAAGTGGTCGGGGAAGGACACGGGGCCCTTCCCGGCGTAGTCCTCCCGGGTGCGCAGGGTCGCGGCCAGCATCACGTACAGCGGCAGACCGACCACGACGAGCCAGACGATCGAGCCGGCTCCGGCGAGGTAGTTGGGGCGGCGCCTCATGACACCCCCTCCATGTCGCTGCGCATCTTGTCGTAGCCGGAGACGCGGACCACGATCAGCGAGACGATGGTGGCGGCGATGACCAGGCACAGGGCGATGGCCGAGCCGGCTCCGAAGTCGAAGCCCTTGAAAGCCTTCTGGTACATGTAGTAGGCGCTGATGGTGGTGTCGGTGCCCGGTCCGCCCTGGGTGAGGATCAGCACGGTCTCGAAGGTGGTGAGGCCGCCGACGATCATCAGGATCATCGAGGTGACGATCGAGTTGCGCAGCTGCGGCAGCGTGATGTGGAAGAACTGGCGGAAGCGCCCGGCGCCGTCGATCTCCGCCGCCTGGTACAGCACCGGCGGGATGGCCCGGGCCGCGCCCTGGTAGATGAGCGTGTGGAACGGGGTGAACTGCCAGGTGCTGACGAAGGCGAGGACACCGATGGCGGTGGCCTGTTCGCCGAACAGGTTGCCGTCGCCGAACAGCCAGGTCATCCGCGCGGGGATGCCGAAGTTCGGGTCGAGCAGCGCCCGCCAGAGCACCGAGACGGCGGTGGCGGACAGCAGCAGCGGGATGAAGTAGATCGCCGACAGGACGGCGCGGTTGCGCTGGTGTCCGGCGGCCCAGACACCGATCACGATGCTCAGCGGGGTCTGGAGGACCACGCCGAGGGCGGTGAGCAGCAGGGTGAGCCAGATGCTGCGGATCATCACCGGGTCGTCGAGGATGCGCTTCCAGTTGTCCGTGCCGACGAACTCGGGTGATCCGAGGCCGTCCCAGCTCATGAAGGACAGCACGGCGACCATGATGAGCGGGGCGATGGCGAAGAGGGCGAAGAACAGAGTGGCGGGCAGCGCCCAGAGGAAGTTAGGGCGGGTGCCGTGGGCGGCGTAGGAGTCCTCCGGCCGCCGCCGGGCCTTACGGGGGGCCGCGGCGGTGGACGGGGCGCTCGTGAGCTGTGTGGTCATGAGCGGTTCATTCGGTCGGGAGGGCCTGCATGGCCTTGATGAAACCGTCCGCGTCGAGCTGTCCGTTGAGGAACTGCTGAACGGCCTGGTGCATGGGCGTGCTGGCGGTCTGCGGGTAGGCCTGGTCCCAGGACAGCTGGAAAGACTTGGCCTTGGCCACCAGGTCGTACTGGAAGCGGGAGTACTCGGGGCTCGCCGACTGGTCGATGAACTGCGAGGTGGTGGTCGTGGTGGGCAGGTTGCCGATGGACAGCTGGGCCTTGACGAACTCGTCGGAGTACATGAGCTTCAGGAACTCGGCGACGGCCTCGGGGTGCTTGGTCTTCTTCAGCACCGAGTAGAAGTTGTTGGTGTTGCCGACGATGTTCGAGGCATCGCCCTTGCCGCCGGGGACGGTCGGGAACGCGGCGTAGCCGAGGCCCTTGGCGGCGAAGTCCTTGGCGTCCGTCTGCTGCTGCGAGTAGTACCAGGAGCCCATCAGCTCGAAGCCGGCCTTGCCCTGGGCGACCAGGGCGGGCGAGGAGCCGTTGGTGTACTTCACCGAGTCGTAGTTCTTGCCGAACGCGCCGGCGTCGACCAGTTGCTTGATCATGCCGAGCGCCTTCTTGCTGTCCGCGCTCGCCCAGGCGTCCTTGTCACCGCCGAGGGCCTTCTGGAACAGCCCGGGTCCGGCCACCCGGTCGTAGAGGTACTCGAACCACATCAGCGTGGGCCACTGGTCTCCGCCGCCGAGGGCGATGGGGGTGACGCCCGCGTCCTTCAGCTTCCGCACGGCGTCGAGCAGTTGGTCCCAGGTCTGGGGCTGCTTCACCCCGGCCTTGGCGAGCACGGTCTTGTTGCTGAACAGCAGCACCGGCTGGGTGCCGCGCATGGGGATGCCGTACGGCTTCCCGTCCACGACGGCGCTGTTGTAGACCGTGGGCAGGAACTTGTCGTCGAGGTTGGGATCCTTCTTGACGAAGTCGTCCAGCGGCATCAGCAGTCCGGCCTTGACGAAGGGCTTGATGCTGCCGCCGCCCCAGTTGAAGAACACATCGGGCGCCTGGGGGGTGCTGATGATGGTCTGCAGCTTCTGCTGGTAGTCGGCGCCGGGGATGGTGTCGAGGACCGCCTTGACCTTCGATGTCTTGTTGAAGGTCTCAACGATCTGCTTCTCGACCTTGTTGGCCGAGTCCCCGTAGACGAGCACATGGATCTTGCCGTCGTTCGAGGAACCCCCGCCGCTCCCGCTGCCGCACGCCGTGAGGGTCGCCGCCAGGGCCAGCGTCGCACCGCCGGCCACCAGTCTGGGCATCCGTGTACGCATGGTCATCCGCCTTCCGAAAGTTTCGGTATAAGAGCCGAAAGTCCTGCGGCTGGACAGTAGGAGGCGAGAGAAGAAATGGTCAACGGTCCTGCACGTACGCGGCCAAACCGTTACCCGGCGTGCGTGCCCTATGCTGCGTCCATGCGCGAAGAAGCCCAGGTCGGTCGGAGAGTCACCCTGGCAGCCGTGGCCAGAGAGGCCGGCGTCTCGCTTCCGACAGTTTCGAAGGTGCTCAACGGTCGTTCGGATGTGTCTCCCGCTACCCGGGCCAAGGTCGAGCGTCTGCTGGAGGCCCACGGCTACCGCCGGCGGAGCGCGGGACCGCCGCAGGCGCCGCTCATCGAGATCGTCTTCCATGAGCTGGAGAGCGTGTGGGCGATGGAGCTCATCCGCGGGGTGGAGAACGTCGCCAAGCAGAACGACGCGACCGTGGCGCTCACCGAGAGCGGCACCCGGCACGCGCCCGGCCCGGAGTGGATCGCGGGTGTCCTGCGCCGTCGCCCGCTCGGCGTCCTGCTGGTCTTCTCCACGGTGCCGGAGGACGTGAAACGGCAACTGCGCAGCCGGGCCATCCCGTTCGTCATCGTGGACCCGGCGGGCGATCCGGACCCCGACGTGCCGTCCGTCGGCTCGGCCAACTGGGCCGGGGGCATGGCCGCGACGCGCCATCTGACCGACCAGGGCCACGAACGCGTCGCCATCATCACCGGCCCCGAGGACCTGATGTGCTCGCTGGCCCGGCTCGACGGATACCGCTCGGCGATGGCGATGGCGGGGTACGAACCGGACCCGGCGCTGGTGCGGTTCGGTGACTTCCACGTCCAGGGCGGCTTCGAACAGGCGATGGACCTGCTGCGCCGCCCCGACCGGCCCACGGCGATCTTCGCCGGCAGCGACCTCCAGGCCCTCGGCGTCCTGGAGGCGGCCCGGGTGCTGGGCCTGAGCGTCCCCGGACAGCTGTCGGTGGTGGGCTACGACGACGTGCCTCCGGCCCGCTGGTCGAGCCCGCCCCTGACCACCGTCCAGCAGCCCCTCCAGCGCATGGCCGAGGAAGCGGCGCGCATGCTGCTGCGGCCCACGGACTCGAGGAAGTCGGCCCTGCGCATCGAACTGGCCACCCATCTGGTGATACGCCAGAGCACGGCTCCGCCCGGGGGCAGGTGAGGGGGACGGGGGCGGTGCGGTCGGGGGGAGACCCGCGGGCGGAGGACTCGGGCCGGCCGTCGGGGCGGAGTCCAAGGCCCCGCCCTGTAGGCCGACGGAGTGGACGGGGCCACGGGTGGAGCGGGCCGGGGGCGCGCTGGGGACGGGGGCGCGGCGGGCCGAGGGGTGCGCTGAAGACGGGGCCGGGGTGGAGCGAGTCGTGGGTGTGCACGGGCCGGGGGGCGGAACGCGCTCAGCGCCCGGCCGAGAGGACAGCCGGGTTCGGACCAGTCGTGGGCGTGCACGGAGAAGGAGACCGGAGCGGGGCGCGGTCAGCGCCCGGACGGGACGTGCGGACGGGGTCGGGCGGTCGCAGGCGCGCACGGCGGACCAGGCCGGAGCGGCGCCGGGTCAGGGCCTGAGCCGGGAGCAGGGTCGACGAGGGAGCGGGGTTCAGGGCCTCGACCGGGAGGGGAGCCGGAACAAGGGCTGAACGAGGGGCCGGTCGAAGGCGAGCAAGGCGGGGCACGGACGGTGGCCGGGGGTCGGCCGACGCTCAGCCGCTCGCCGGCCGGGGCACGCCCGCGCTGCGGGATACGGATCTGCACCGCCCGTTCCACCACCGGCACCCAGGTGTCCGCGCCCCGGGCCCCATCGCCCGGCGGTGCCGGCGGGCCGGCTCACCTCGTCGCGGCGGACGACCCGAGCCGACCCGGCACGCGGAGCGGCACCGGTGGCCGGCACGCGGGGACCGAGAGCACGCCGGGGCAGCGCGCCTGCCGTGGCGCCTCCCCCGCCCCCGACTCGGCAGTCAGCGCCGACCACCGACGACACCGACGGCCGACCGGACCCGAAACGACCGCACCACCAGCCACGGGCGCCTTCGGGCGGGCCCGCGGCCCGCCGCGGCCCGCCCGAGGGCGCCCCCGCTTCACCCGTCCGTCAGCGCGGCCGGCGCCACCGCCCCGGTGTTCCCGGCGGGCCCGGTGGCGTGCCGGCCCCCGTAGCTCCCGGGATCGCGCGCTCCCCCACACACCGGAGCGCCGGCCGCCCCTACGCGGCGGAGTGCGGCCGTGCCCGGCCCGTCAGCTGCTTCTGGAGGGTGCGGTACGCCGGCTTGGGGCGGTAGTTCTCGTCGAACAGGTTGGCCGCGCCCTCGCCGGGGAACGTGTCGGGCACCCAGGAGTACTTGTCGGTGAAGCCCCAGACGGTGAACGAGATGCAGTGCCGGGCGCGCAGACAGGCATCGAGCAGGCGCCGATAACCCTCGGCCTGGGTGGCCAGCTTGGCCTCGTCGGCCGGCGTCTCCATGCGGACGTCCGCCTCGGTCACGGCGGTCGCCAGCCCGAGCCGGTCGAAGCGGGCGAAGTTGGCCGCCATGTCGGTGGGCAGGCCGTACTGGATGCCGAGGTGCCCCTGGAAGCCGACCCCGTCGATGGGCACGCCCTCCGCCCGCAGACGGCTCACCAGGTCGTACACGGCGTCGCTCTTCGGGCCCGTCCACTCGGTGTTGTAGTCGTTGTAGAACAGCAGGGCGTGCGGGTCGGCCTCGTGGGCCCAGCGGAAGGCGTCGGCGATGTAGCCCGGTCCGAGCTTGCGCAGCCAGATGCTGTCGCGCAGGGTGCCGTCCTCGTTGAACGCCTCGTTGACGACGTCCCATTGCCACACCCGCCCCTTGAAGTGCCGGACGGTGTCGGTGATGTGGCGGTGCAGGATCTCCCGCAGCTGGTCGGCGCTGAAGTCGCCGGAGGTCAGCCAGGACGGCAACTGGTTGTGCCAGACCAGGACGTGGCCGCGCACCTTCTGCCCGTGCCGGTGGGCGAAGTCGAGGAGCCGGTCGGCGGCGGCGTAGTCGTACTCACCCTGGCGGGGTTCGATCGCCTCCCACTTCATCACGTTCTCCGGGGTGACGGTGGAGAACTCGGAGCCCGCCAGCCGGCGGTAGGCGGCGTCGTCGGCGAGCGCGGACATGTCGACCGCGGTGCCGATCCGCAGCCCGTCGTCGGCGGCGAGCTGCCGCAGCGGACGGTCCGCAGCGGCGGGGCCGCCCGACGCGCTCGCGGGGCTCGCGGTGAGCGGAAGCAGGGCGAGGCAGCAGGCCGCGGCGGCGGCCGCGGTGATACGGGGCAGGTTCACGAGCACTCCTGAAAAGCAGTCGAAACTTTCGGATTACGTGACGAGCGTTGCGTCACGCTAAACAGCCGCCCCCGCCCCGTCAACCGTCTGCACCATCACGGCCACGCCCGGTCCTACCAGCGGAGACGAAAGTTTCGGCATTACACCCACAGGTGGCTACAGAGTTTCGATGAAGTTTCGGAAACAGACGGATTGACCGTCGTTTCGGCCCGGCCGCATACTCTCCAGCAATCGAGCCCATCCCCCGGCAGGGACGGCCCCGTTCCGACACATGGCGCGTACATGCCATTTCAGCGGCCGGTCATGGCATCCCTACGCCCGGCACCCGCACCGCCGTGCCCGCCCCGGGCTTCCGCTCACCGCCCTCACCAGGAGGAAGCATGGACATGGACAACGCCCTCTCCCGCCCGATGAGCCGCAGGGGCTTCATCGGCCGCGCCGGCGCCCTGGCGGCGGCGACCACCGCCTCCGGCCTGCTGCTGCCCGGTACCGCCGACGCCGCCACCGTCATCACCACCAACCAGACCGGCACCAACAACGGCTTCTACTACTCCTTCTGGACCGACGGCGGCGGCGCGGTCTCGATGACCCTCAACTCGGGCGGCAACTACAGCACGTCCTGGACGAACTGCGGCAACTTCGTCGCGGGCAAGGGCTGGAGCACCGGCGGGCGCAGGACCGTGAGCTACTCGGGCAGCTTCAGCCCGTCCGGCAACGGCTATCTGGCCCTGTACGGCTGGACCTCGAACCCGCTGGTGGAGTACTACATCGTCGACAACTGGGGCAACTACCGGCCCACCGGAACGTACAAGGGCACGGTCAGCAGCGACGGCGGCACGTACGACATCTACCAGACGACGCGGTACAACGCCCCCTCCGTGGAGGGCACCAAGACCTTCAACCAGTACTGGAGCGTCCGGCAGTCCAAGCGGACCGGCGGCACCATCACCACCGGCAACCACTTCGACGCCTGGTCCCGCGTCGGCATGCCCATGGGCAGCTTCAAGTACTACATGATCCTCGCCACCGAGGGTTACCAGAGCAGCGGCTACTCCAACATCACGGTGAACGGCTGACCGGTCCCCGGTTCCCGTCCGCTCACCCCCGCCCGCGGTCCCGCACGACCCGAGGAGGACCCACCCGTATGCGCGCCGCACCCCGTTCCCTGCTGACCGGACTGGCCGTCGCCGCGACGGCCGTGGCCGGCACCGTCACCGCCGCCGTCGACGCCACCCCGGCGCACGCCGCCGCCTGCACCGGCTACGTCGGCCTCACCTTCGACGACGGCCCGTCCAACGACCACACCCCGGCCCTGCTCAACGCCCTGCGGCAGAACGGCCTGCGGGCCACGATGTTCAACGAGGGGCAGTTCGCCGCCGCCTACCCGGCCCAGGTCCGCGCCCAGGTGAACGCCGGCATGTGGGTCGGCAACCACAGCTACACCCACCCGCACCTGACCCAGCTCGGGCAGGCCCAGATCGACTCCGAGATCTCCCGCACCCAGCAGGCGATCGCGGCGGCCGGCGGCGGCACACCGCAGCTGTTCCGCCCGCCGTACGGGGAGACCAACGCCACCGTCCAGGCGGTGGAGGCCAAGTACGGCCTGCGGCAGATCATCTGGGACGTCGACTCGCAGGACTGGAACGGCGCGAGCACCGACGCGATCGTCCAGGCCGTGTCCCGGCTGGGCAACGGCCAGATCATCCTCATGCACGAATGGCCGGCCAACACCCTCGCCGCCGTCCCGCGCATCGCCCAGACCCTGGCGAGCAAGGGCCTGTGCGCCGGCCGCATCTCCCCCCAGACGGGCCGCGCCGTGGCCCCCTGACCCCGAAGGCCGTCCTCCCCGCCGGCCGAGCGCACCCCAGGGGCGGCCCCGGATCCCTTCCGGACCGCCCCTGGGGTGCGTCCGCGTCTCTTGCCCCTGGGCCACCGGCTGCGGATGCTTCGGGGATGCGCTTCTCCGTGAACATACCGAATTTCGGCGACTTCGCCGATCCACGGAACGTCGCGACCGTGGCGGTCGCCGCCGAACAGGCGGGCTGGGACGGCTTGTTCGTCTGGGACCACGTACTGCACCGGCGGCACCAGGGGCGACCTTTCGGGGACCCCTGGATGCTGCTGACCGCGGCCGCGCTGGCGACCTCCCGGATCCGGCTGGGCACCTTGCTGACCCCGGTCCCCCGCTACCGTCCGCAGCAACTCGCCCGCCAGGTGGCTACTTTGGACCACCTCAGCGGCGGCCGGGTCGTCTTCGCCGCCGGGCTGGGCGGCCCCCTCGAGGACGAGTACCACAGTTTCGGGGACACCGCGGAGCCGCGCCTGCTCGCCGAGCGACTGGACGAGGGGCTGGAGTTGGTGAAACGCTTCTGGTCCGGCGAGCCGGTGCGCCATGAGGGCCGGCACTATGAGGTCCGGGACGTGGCGCTGCTGCCGGCCACCGTGCAGCGGCCCGCCCCTCCGGTATGGATCGGCGGGTTCTGGCCCCGGCGGGCGCCCATGCGGCGGGCGGCGCGGTGGGACGGCGTGGTACCGCTGTTCGACACGGCCCGGCACGGGCAGGTGCCCGAGGTGGCGGAGGTGAGGGACCTCGTGGGCTATGTGCGCCGGCACCGCCCGGCCGGCACCGGCCGCCCCTTCGAGCTGGTGCTCGGCGGTGCCACGCCCCTGGACGCGGCCAAGGCCAGGGACGTCATCGGCCCCCTGCACGACGCCGGCGCCACCTGGTGGGACGAGCGGCAGCTCCAGAGCGGCCCCGACCTGGATCGCCTGGCCCCCGTGCTGCGCCGCGTCGAGGCGGGCCCGCCGGTGATCTAGCCACGGTACCGGCTCCCGGCCGCCCCCGGCCCTTCCCGCGGGGCGGCCGGTTCAGTCCACCAGGCCGAGGCGGACGGCGGTCACCCCGGCCTCGAACCTGCTGGAGGTGCCGAGTTTGCCCATGATCCGGCGCATCAGCCGGCGCAGGGTGCGGTCGGAACAGTCCAGCCGGCGGGCGATGGTCTCGTCCTTCGCGCCGGTGGCCAGCAGCGCCAGCACCTCGCGCTCGAGCGCGGAGAGTTCGGGCCCGGCGGACCCCGGCCCCGCGGGCTCCGGGCCGGCGGGCCCGGTCCCGGCGCACTCCGGGCCGGCGCATCCCGGCCCGGTGGCCCCCGGGCCCGCGCGCCGTTCGGCGTGCGGCCGGGCGAGGTCCCAGGCGTGGAGGAAGACCCGGGCGAAGCACTGGGCGACGGGCCCGCTGTGCAGGATGACGTCACCGCCCTCGCCCCGCGGTCCGGCCCCCACCCCGATGACGACGACCGCGCGGTCCATGATGTTCATGTGGAGCGGCACCGTCGCCGCGACCCGCACCTCGACCCCGGCCTCGATCAGCGCGTGCAGATAGCGGGCCGGCGCGGGCGAGCGCAACGCCTGCTGGGAGGTGAGCAGGCGCATGCGGATGCCGGCGGCCGCCATCTCCAGATCCCGCACGAGGCTGGCGTCCAGAACGCGCGCGCCGGGGAAGGTGTTGCGCATCGCCAGGAACTCCTCCCGGCTCAGCGCGTCCAGTTCCTCCAGCCGCCGCCGGGTGCGCTCGCGGTCGGTGAAGAACTCCGTCTCCACGGTTTCCCGGGCGCCGGGCCGGGGGGCCGGCAGCAGGGACAGTACGTCGTCCAGTGCCCGGGCGTCCCGGGCGAGCCCCTCGGCCGTCTCCCGCAGGCGGCGCCGGTGCTCCGAGACGACGTGCCGCAGCGCGCGCTCCGGGGGGCTGAGCCGTTCACCGCTCGGGTCCAGGAGCCGCCGCTCCGCCAGCCACCCGGCCAGCTCGGCGGAGAGGCCCCGCAGTTCCGCCCGCTCGGTGGCGTGCCGCGCGTCCGACGTCTCGATCCGCTCCCTCATGGCCAGATAGGCCTCCTTCGCCTCGGAGTCCGTCGGCCGCCGCCCCCGCGAAGGGTTCTCCCGCGCACGCATGCGCGCACGATACGGGCGGCCCGCACCGGAAGCCAGAGCGGTCATCCGGCCCCGGACAGCCGGACGGCGGCTCCGGCCGGAAGCGGACGCGCAGGCGGCGGGCCCGGCCCGAAGCGCACGGGTGAGCCACCTCCCGCCCCGCCCCGAAGCGCACGGGTGAGCCACCCGCCGCCCCCGCCCCGAAGCGCACGCGCGGGCGGCCGGTCTGGCCAGGAGCGGACGTGCCGGTTTCGGCCAGGGGCGACCGGCGGGCGGGGCCGTTAGCCTCGTGGCCGCCCGCCCGGTTCCTCGGGGCCCCGGCACGTCCGTACGGCACCCGTGCCGGCGTCGGCCGGGAGGGCGGGCGGGAGCCGTTGATCCGGCCGGTCCCGCGCGCCCATGCTTGACGAGGGCTTGGCATGCGCATGCTCATCAGGGAGTGCGGCTCATCCGAGTCCGCCGCACGCCTGACGTTTCCTCCACCCCACAAGGAGACATGGTGCTACGACCACGAAGACTGTCCCTGGCGGGCCTGGCGCTGGCCACGGCCGCCGCGGGCCTCACCCTGCTGCCCGCGAGCGCCGAGGCGGCCCCCGGGCGCCACCTCCCCACGGCGGCCCACGCTCCCGCCCCCGCCGCCGCCCAGGCCGCCGCCGCGCCCGACATCGACGTCACCAGGGTGCAGGCACACCTCACCGAGCTGAACGCCATAGCCACCCGCAACGGCGGCAACCGCCGTTCCACCGGCCAGGGTTACCGCGACTCGGTCGCCTATGTGAAGGGCAAGCTCCAGGCGGCCGGTTACACCGTCACCGAGCAGGCCTGCACCTCGGGCTGCACCAGCGGCGCCGGACCCAACCTGATCGCCGAGTGGCCCCGCGGGGACGCGTCGAAGGTGTACATGTTCGGCTCGCACCTGGACGGTGTCTCCGCCGGCCCCGGCATCAACGACAACGGCTCCGGCAGCGCCACCCTCCTGGAGGTCGCGCTGAAACTGGCCCAGACCGATCCCGCCATGGCGGCACGCGTCCGCTTCGGCTGGTGGACGGACGAGGAGCAGGGCCTGAACGGCTCGGACTTCTACGTCCGTTCGCTGACCTCCGCCCAGCGCTCGGCGATCAAGGCGTACTACAACTTCGACATGGTCGCCTCGCCCAACGGCGGCTACTTCATCAACCACATCACCTCGGCCGCCGCCGCGCCGATGAAGGCGTACTGGGACTCGCTGAGCCTCCAGCCCGAGGAGAACACCGAGGGCGCGGGCCGCTCCGACGACTACTCCTTCGAGAACTACGGCATCCCGACCTCCGGTTACGCCATGGGCGCGAGCGCCCGCAAGACCTCGGCGCAGGCGGCCAAGTGGGGCGGCACGGCGGGCGCCGCGTACGACGGCTGCTACCACTCCTCGTGCGACACCACCAGCAACATCAACGCCACCGGCCTGAACCGCAGCGCGGACGGTGTCGCCTACACGCTGTGGAAGCAGGCGGTCTCGGACACCGCCCCGGCGAACGACTTCTCCCTCTCGGTGAACCCGGCCACCGGCAGCACCGACCCGGGGACCTCGCTGACCACCACCGTGTCCACGGCGACCACCAGCGGCTCGGCGCAGACGGTCAGCCTGTCCGCCTCGGGTGCCCCGGCGGGCGTCACCGTCTCCTTCAGCCCGGCCTCGGTGACCTCCGGCGGCTCGTCCACGGCGACCGTCTCCGTCGGCTCGTCCGTGCCGCCCGGCAGCTACCCGCTCACCCTCACCGGCACCGGCACGGCCACGCACAGCGCCTCGTACACGCTGACCGTCAAGGGCGCCGGCGGCTGCACACCGGCCCAGGTCCTCTCCAACGGCGGCTTCGAGAGCGGTACGACGCCGTGGACGGGTGACACCGGGGCGATCGGCACGTTCAGCGGCCAGTCCGCGCACTCCGG
Organism: Streptomyces sp. NPDC038707; assembly: GCF_040636485.1. Classification (NCBI taxonomy): domain Bacteria; kingdom Bacillati; phylum Actinomycetota; class Actinomycetes; order Kitasatosporales; family Streptomycetaceae; genus Streptomyces; species Streptomyces sp. NPDC038707. Next base: position 124,339 of record NZ_JBEZUP010000012.1, on the reverse strand, counting down.
GTCCCGGTACGCCTGGCTGGCGGGGTACGGCTACGCGGCCAGCGACAGCATCGGCCAGACGGTGACCGTCCCGGCGGGCTGCGCGAAGGCGACCCTGCGGTACTGGCTGCACATCGACACCGCCGAGTCGGGCACGACGGTTTACGACACCTTCCAGGTCAAGGTGAACGGCACCGCGAAGCAGACCTGGTCCAACGCCGACGCGGCCACCGGGTACACCGAACGCACCCTCGACCTGAGCCAGTACGCCGGCCAGCAGATCACGCTGACGTTCACGGCCACCGAGGACTCCGGCCTCCAGACCAGCTTCGTCGTCGACGACGCGACCCTGACGACCGGCTGACCGCCGCCGGTAGCCGCGGGGGAGCCGGACGCCCTGTCCCGGCTCCCCCGCGGTCGAAGGCCGGCAGGCTCGGCGCCGCCTACGCCGCCGCCCAGGGTGCCGGTCCGGTGCCCTCGTGCCACGCCCGCAGCGCCGTCCGGTCGACACACACGATCCCGCACTGCGCGGCGTACTCGACGGCCGGCGCGGTGAAGTCGCTGGTGGTGACGAGGACCGCGACATCGGCCTCGTGCACGGTGTAGCACGTGCCGCCGAAGCGCTGCAGATCCTGCGAGCCGACCCGGTTCCCGTCGCCGTAGCGCTTGCACTGGACGACCACCCGCCGCCCGTCCGGGGCCACGGCCAGCACATCGGCGCCCAGGTCACCGGCGCCGCCGACGACTTCGACAGCGGTGCAGCCGTCCCGCTCGCACAGGCCGGCCACCGCCTGCTCGAACTCGTCGGCGTCCAGGGCATCGAAGTCGTACGCCGGGACATCCGCGGCATACAGGGCGGCGGCGGGCGGGGCGGCCGCCGGGGGTGCCTCCCACTCCTCCAGCGCCGTGTGCACGCCCTCCTCCAGCGCCGCGGCGGCCCGCCGGGCGGTCCCGGCGGCGAGACGGCGGTGCCGCCGCAGGCGCCCCCACGCCAGAACGGCGGCCAGGCCCCCCAGGCACAGGACGACCACCCAGGCGGGACGCCGTTCGGCGGTCCCGGCCAGCGTCCGGACGACGAACCCCAGGACGCACAGCACCAGGGCGGCGAGGACGAAGAACAAGGCGGTCGAGCGCAGATCGAACGACCGGCGGCCGGTGTGCGGCCGTACACGGCGTGCGGGCACGGTCACGAGGCGCCCCCCTTCCCCTGACGGAACGTGAAGATCACATCCGTCTGCCCGCAAAACCCCCGCCCACCACACGCGCCGCCGCCGCACAGCCGTCAGTGGGCGGCGGTCCCCACTCGCGCAGGAGGACGAGGAGGGCCGTGTCGGCCTCCTCCGCGTGTGCGTGCCGGGGCGAGGCGCTCAGTCGCTGTCGGGTTCGACGTCGTAGAACCCCGTTCCGTCCAGATACCGAGCGGTCATGATGTCGTGCATGACCGTGGCGGCCGTTCCGTGCACGAGGTAGACCCGCAGGGGATAGGTCCAGTCGTCCACCGTCGCGCGCACGCGACCGCCGGGCCGCACCGCCATCGCCACGTGGTGGAAGCTGTCGAGGGCCCGCAGCCGCGCCATCTTCGGATAGCCGCGCAGCACGCCGCTCTCCGGCGCGATCATGTTCACCAGGCCCGCGTGGCGGACGAGTTCGTAGCCGTCGCCGGCGCTCTCCATGAAACCGTCGGGATCCGCGTACGCGTCCACGGTCCATTCGATCTGGCTCTTGCCGATCGCGGCCCGCACCGGGACGTGGAGGTCCGCACCGCACACCCGGGCGGCGGTCTCGATGAGGCGCGGCCCCTTCGGGGTCAGTTTGAGTTCGGTGTGCGCGGCGCCGTTCAGCACCCCGAGGGCGTCCAGCACCCGGAACGTGTAGGCGGCCAGTTCGTCCTGGGCGTCACCGTGCCGAGGCAGCAGGAGCGCACTGGCCCCCAGGTCCCTGACCCCGTTCGCACTGATGTGGTGCATGCCCCAGATGTCGGTGACGTGGTGCCGCCCCTGACAGCTCACCGTGTTGACGATGTACTCCCCGCCTTCGAGGTATTCCTGCGCGAGGACAGCCCGGTTCCTGTCGCCCAGTGCGCTGCCGGAACCGATCAGCCGGTCGAAGGCCGCGCGCACCTGTTCCGCGTCCTCGCAGAAGGTGACACCGTCGTTGCCGGCGCTCCGCACCGGTTTCAGCACCACCGGGCCGCCGGCCCGGGCGTACCAGTCCAGCAGGCCGTCGGCATCCGTCGCGAGGATCTGCTCGGCGGTGGCCACCCCGGAAGCCCGCACCGTCTCCAGCATGTCGTACTTGTTGCGACGGGCGCCGCTCAGTTCCGTCCCGTTGGTCCGTACTCCCAGGGCCTCGCTCAGGATGTCCGCCAGTTCGACACCGCTCTCCATCCCCGGGACGACACATTCCGGGTCGTGGCGCGCGACGGCCTCGACGGTCTCGGCGGCGTCTCCCGTGTGCACGATCTCGGCGTCGAAGTCGTCCGGCGCGTAGCTGCGTTCGTATGCGGGGTGCACGACTTTCGCGCTCCGCACATGGACACAGTCGAACCCCTTCTTCCTGAACACCGGTGCCAGGCACCGTCCGCTGGAGAAGGCGTCGACGATCACGACGACTCGGCGTCCTGCCGATGTGCCACGCATACGAACCTCGCTATCGGTACTGCGGATCATGTTCAGGGTTCAGCTGGAGGCCCGTGTACCGGGCGAGGAACGCCAGGGTGTCCGCGGCCAGTCGGGCCACCCGGCTGAGGGATCTTCCCTTGTGTCCGACCTCGGATTCACCGCGCAGCACGACGGGCGCCGCGCCGCTCGTCGCCCTTTGCAGGGCGGCGCACATCTTCCGGGCGTGCATCGGATCGACCCGGGCGTCGTTCTCGGACACCGTGAAGAGAACGGCCGGGTACTGCGTCCCCTCACGCACATGGTGATAGGGGGAGTAACCGAGCAGCCAGCCGAACTCTTCCGGGACGTCCGCGGAGCCGTACTCGGCGGCCCACAGCCGGCCCTGCCCGAACCGCTCGTATCTGACCATGTCCAGCAGCGGGGCCTCGCACACCACGGCCCGGTACAGTTCGGGCCGCTGCGTGAGCGCGGCGCCCACCAGCAGACCTCCGTTGGAGCCGCCGTGGATCCCGAGCCGGGCCGCGGTGGTCCAGCCGCCGTCGATCAGGGCCTGTGCGGCGGCGTGGAAGTCGTCGAAGACCCGTTGCTTGTGCTGCCTCATCCCGGCCCGGTGCCACTCCTCCCCCTCTTCACCGCCCCCGCGCAGGCCGGCCACGGCGTAGACACCGCCGGCCTCCACCCAGGCCAGGACGGACGGGTCGTACTCGGGGACCATGGCGGCGCCGAAGCCTCCGTAGCCGAAGAGGATCGCCGGCCGTGGGCCCGACCGGTGCAGCGGCTCGACGACACGCAGGTGCACGGTGGTTCCGTCGGCGGAGCGGTAGCCGACCTGGGAACTCTTCACCGGGGGAACGTCCACCGACCCGGGGGCCTGGGCCCAGGTGTCCGTGGTCCCGAAGCGTGCGTCGTACCGGAGGATCACTCCCGGCGTGGTGCTGTCGGTGTAGGAGAACCAGGCCTCGTGCCCGCCTTCGGGCCGCTCGAACAGGCCCCCCACGCTGCCGACGCCCGGGAGGGGCACCGTGCCCGTCCGGTCGCCGGTCTCCAGGTCGTGCACCGTCACCTCGTTGGCGGCGTGCCGTGTCCAGCAGACCAGCAGAACGGGACGGCCCAGCGCGGGTCCGTCCAGGATGGCGAAGTCCGTCAGGACCGCCTCCGGGTCCTCCGGCACCAGGTCGCGCCAGGCGCCGTAGGAAAGGTCGCAGAAGGGGGCGACGCACAGCCGTGAGCGTGGGGCGTCCCGGTCCGTGAAGATGTAGGCGCGGCCGTCCCGCCACATGTAGATGCCGCTGTCGGCCTCGACGCCGGCCTGGACCTCCCGGAACACGGGTGCCTCGGGGCCGTGTGCCGACAGGTCGCCGACCCAGAGGTCACTGCGGTTCTCGGTGCCCTCGGACGCCCCGAGGCTCAGCCATCGCCCGTCCTGGCTGACGAGCAGGCCGTAGTCGTACGTGTCGGGCAGGTCCTCGCCGAAGATCAGGACGTCGTCCGCGTCGGGATCGGTGCCGACCCGGTGCAGGTGGACCCGCCGTCCGGGCCCGGCTCCGCTCACCGGCCCGCTGCCCGCGGGGAGTTGCCGTACGTAGTAGTAGGCGCAGCCGCCGGGGAGCCAGGCGATGGCCGCGTGACGGACGCGTGGCACGGGTCCCTCGAGGGGCTCGCCGGTGGCGACGTCGAGCACGTGGAGACTCGACTCCTCGGTGCCCGCGCGCGACGTCTTGTAGGCGAGCCGGCGGCCCTCCGGGTCCGGTTGCCACGCGTCCAGGGTGGTGGTGCCGGTGGGGTCCAGCAGGAGCGGGTCGACGAGGACGCGCTCGTGTCCCGCGCCGTCCACCGTCAGCAGAACCGCGCGCTCCTGGTCCGGGCGGCGGCGGGTGAGGAACCGGCGCTCGCCCCTCCAGACCGGGGCGCTGACCGTCCCGGCACCCATGAGTGCGGTGATGCGCGCGCGCAGCGCGTCGCGACCGGGCAGTGCGCCGAGCACCCGGTCGCACAGGGCACGCTGGGCGGCCGACCAGGCCCGGGTCTCCTCGCTGTCCGCGTCCTCCAGCCACCGGTAGGGGTCGTGTACGGTACGCCCGTGCAGAATCCGGGGTTCCGGGTCCCGGCGGGCGTGCGGATACTCAATGTCCATGATCCGGCTCCCGGGATCCCGCCTGGGCCGCGAAGGCCGGCAGGGCCGGCCCGCTCAGGGTGGTGAAGTCCCCTCCGTGGAAGACGAGAGGGGCCGTGTTGCCTTCTTCGGAGGCGGTGAAGGACACGAGGCGGGCGAGCACGACGGAGTGGTCTCCGGCCGCGACCACGCTCTGCACGACACACTCGATCCACGCCGAGCCGCCTGCCAGCAACGGAGCCCCGGTGTGCGCGCCTGGTTCCCAGGGATGCCCCTCGAACAGTTCGGCACCCGAGGGGCGGTCGCCGCCGGCGAAGTGCACGGCCACCCCGCGCTGTCGCTCCGCGAGGACGGTGATGCCCAGCGGCGAGCCCTCGGCGATCAGGGAATCGAGCCGGGAGCCGCGCCGGACGGACACCATGACGAGCGCCGGATCCAGCGAGACCGTGGCGAAGGAATTGAGTGTGGTCGCGTGCGGAGTCCCGTCCACGACGGTCGACGTGACGGTCACACCGGTCGCGAACGACCGCCCCGCCTGCCGCAGGAGCAGCGCCGCCGCCTCCGGGTCCGGCTGGTCGATTCCCTTCACCTCCCCGGCGGTTGCCCGCCGTTCCTCCGGTACGGGTTCGGTCTCGTCCTTGTCCTTGCCCTTGCCCTCGTCCTCGTCCTCGTCCTCGTCCGGGTGGACCTTGTCGCCGTAGCGGCGCAGGGCGGCGCCGCCGATGAGGGCCGATCCGAGGGCGGCGAGGGCGGCGGCGGCCAGCAGCGCGGGAAAGGTGCCGCGCACGGAGCCGGCGGTGGTGACACCGAGGAACGCCCCGACGCTGACCGCCACGCCGGCGAAGGTCGCCAGGGTGAAGAGGCCGGAGACCCGCCCGGCCACGTCGACCGGTTCGTTCTCGAGGATCCGGGACTGGAACGCCACCGCGAACACCTGGCCGCCCAGCAGCATGACCGAGCTGGCGAGCAGCGCGACCCACACGTGGGCCATGAAGGCCATGCCGGCCAGGGACAGGGCCACGACGAACGCGGCGAGCACCCCTGGACGCAGCCCGCGCCGCTTGGCCAGCCGCCCGGCGAGGGTGGCCCCGGTCAGCGCGCCGACGCCGTTGGCCAGGTTGATCGCGCTCAGCCACGCGGCGCCGCTTCCGAGGTAGTCCCTGGCCACCACGTTGGGGTACACGTTGATGAGTCCGGCCCCGGCGTTCAGTGCGAACACGCCGGCCAGGAGCAGTCTGCTGGCGGCCGTCAGGCCGGGCCTCGCCGTGCCGTCCGCTCCCGGTGATCTCAGGGCGCCGGCCGGCGTGGGTGCCGGTGTCAGCCCGATCAGCAGCAGCCCCGACACCACGAACGTGATGATGTCCAGCCCGATCAGCACGGGGAGGTCCGCCGCCTGGAGGATCAGGGGCCCGGCGGCGGTGCCCAGGATGAACATCGACCAGTCGATCCGGGAGACCGCGGCCAGGGCCTGGGGAATCCGCTCGGCCGACAGGGTCCTGCGCAGATAGGCGGTCTGCGCTGCGGTGAAGAGGGGGGTCAGCAGGCTGAGGAAGCCCATCACACCCACCGTGGCCGTCGAGGTGGATCCCGCTCCGCCCCCTACGACGGCCAGCAGCGCCACCAGCACCACGGCGCGCAGGACATCCAGGCCGATCAGCGTGCGCCGGGTGTCTCCCCGGTCGGCCAGGGGGGCCAGCAGCCTCGAACCGAGCAGGATCGGCACGTAGACCAGGATGATCGCCGTGGCCAGCGTCGCGGTGGAGCCGTGGCTCTGGTTGTACGCGTAGTAGACGACCCCGGTGCGGAACAGCCAGTTGCCGAACTGGCTGACCGCGTACGCCGACAGCAGGAAGCGCAGCGAGCGCCGTTCGGTGCGCTGCCCGCGCGCGACGGATGACATGTGGTGCTCCTTCGCGTCCGTCACGACCGGTCAGCTCGACGCGGAGGCGGCGGCCCGGGCGAGACGGGTGCGCAGATCGGCGAGATCGTCGGCGTCGGCACCGCGCTCGCCGGCGAGTTCGGTGTCCGCGCGTGCGCCGGCCTCGTCCCCCTGCTCGAGACGCAGCACGGCACGGTTGTAGACGTAGTCCGGATCAGTGGAGAGGTTGACCGCGCTGTCGAGACAGGTCAGGGCCTCCTGGGTCCGTCCGCTTTCGTGGAGCACATGGGCGAGGTTGTTCCATGCCTCGGCGAGCCTCGGATCGCGGGCCAGTGCGGTGCGCAGACTCTCCTCCGCCTCGTCCGGGTGCCCGAGTGCCGACTGGGCCAGGCCGCGGTTGCTCCATGCCTGGGCGTTCTTCGGGTCGTGGTAGACCGCGGCGTCCAGAGCGGTCAACGCCCCGGCGGGGTCTCCCTGCTTGAGGTGGAGGACGCCGAGTCCGAGGTGGGCCCGCGCCTCGTCCGGTTTCAGCTCCACCACCCGCCGGAAATCACGCTCGGCCGCTTCCGTGTCTCCTGCCCGCGCATGCAGCCGGGCACGGTTGAGGTGGGCCTCGTAGTAGGGCGGGCACAGCTTGATGGCCCGGTCGTAGTACTGGAGAGCCTCTTCGAACCGTCCGGTCCGTTGCAGCATGTTGGCGAGGTCATTGGCGTACTCGCCGTAGTTCGGGTCGAGGCTGATGGTCCGCTGGTAGACCTCGTAGGCCTTCGGGAAGTCCTTGACCATCTCGTAGATCTGCGCGGTGTTGTAGACGAGGATCGACTGGTGCAGCGCGTACTTCTCGTCCCCGTAGATGCTCTGCATGCGTTCCATGCCCTCGGTGCAGAGCTTGAGCGCCTCGTCCATCCGGCCCTGCCGGGCACGGATGTAGGCGAGCGCGTTCTCCGCGAACACCTTGATGTACTCGTGCTTCGGATGGTCCTGGAAGTCGTTCTCTATCCGCTCCAGGTTGAGCAGGGCGAATCGCTCGGCGGTCTCGAGATCCGGCGGCGACTGGTACCTTCCGTGCGCCATGCTCTGCGAGTAGAGGACCGTCGGCGTGTAGAGGCTCTGCGGGAAGTGCTGGTAGAAGGTGTCCAGATAGGGGATGGACACGTGCGCCAGTCCGAGCGAGTACAGCACGAAGGACATGCGGAGGTAGACGAGATTGTGCATCTGTCCGCCGCCGGGGAGGGTGCGCAGCTGAGGGTCCGCCCAGAAACGGGAGAAGAGGTCGAACCAGGTGTCGTAGAGGCCGATTTCCTGGAGCGAGATCGAGAGCGGCGCGAGCGCGACCACCTGATCGGACACGTCCCGGAGGCCGAGGTGGTGCACCGGGTGGAACACTTCCTCGGGCTTTCCGCCGTGTTCGGCGAGGTACTCCCGGTGCACACGCTCCCGGGTGTCGGCATCGTACGTCTCGTAGTTGCGCACCATGACGGGGTCGTCGTCCGCGCAGTGCCCTTGCACATACTGTTCGAGCAGGTCGTACCTGGACCGCTCGCCGAGCAGGCTCAGATGGAGATCGAGATGTGTCTCGAACGAGAGATAGCCGGGTAACGAGACCTTCGTGCCGAGGCAGCGCATGAGCGCCGAGAGCCGCGCGGGTCTGCCCTGCGAGAGCCGCCACAGGCTGTCGAGCTGTTTCGCGCCCGGCGACTCGAAGCCCCAGGACCGGATCAGGTCCCTGGCCTCCGGCCTGGCCAGAGGCGGCGGTGCGACCCTCGCCGAGCACTCGGTGAGCATCATGTCCGGCTCTTTGTCGGCCAGGAGCACCACGGTCAGCCACCGGCACACCCGCCTGCGGCGCGCCAGCGTGCCGAGGAACCTCAGGGCCGTGGGCGACAGGCGCTCCGCGTTGTCGATGACCAGGGTGTACGGCTGTTCGGCCCAGGTCAGGAAGGCGTCCAGGAATTCGTAGACACCGTTGAGCAGTTTGTCCTGGTACTCATGGAAATAGAAACGGGTCCGCTCGTCCCGGCCGGCGACTCCCGTGAGATCTTTCGGCACCCGGTACGCCGGGGAATCACGGTGCGGGAACAGTCGCTTGAGTGACTGCTCGGCCGCCGCGACCAGTTCGGGCGCCTCGCTTTCCGCGACGGTGACGGCATGGTCGATCAGCGGCTGTACGCCCGCGAAATAGCCGTGGGTCAGCTTGTCCCCGTTCCCGGACACCACGACGCCGGCCGGGTACTCGCGGTCGCCGGTGTCGAGCCAGGCATGCACCGTGTCGGATTTCCCGCTGCCGTCCGGTGCGCTGACCAGGAGGAAGAGCGGACTGTCCGGGTCCGCGTGGTCCAGGCGCCTCCTTGCGTCGCTCAACTCCGCGAACAGGGCAGGGCGCACCCGCGAATGAACAACGGACATTCAGATCTCCCCATGACTCAGAACATACCGGTCCGAAAAGTGGGGGGCCGTTTTCGGACCCCCCACTAAGAACTCTCAACGCCTCACGTATTCGCCTCAGCCGGCGACGTACGGCGTGGTGGTACGGACGGTGTCCTGCTTCTCGGCAACCTTGACCTTCATCTTCTTCACCCCCCAATGAAATCGGTCTTCACACCGACGGCGTCTGACGCGACCGACTGTGACAGCGCGAACGTCAAGGTGTCAACGGCCGAATGAAGCAGTTCCAGCCGTTCCCGTCCATCGAATACGGCGGAACGCCAAACAGCCCTCCCCCGGTTCGAGAAATTCGGGGAAGGGAGAAATTACCTCGGCACTGAGGGGCAAGACCCACCATACTCAGATCATCCAACTAGTCCAGGGGCCCGGAGCTGTAGAAAGTTACAATCAAGCCCGTACTGCAACTTCCGGGTGCCGTCAGTCCGGCGTACTCAAGTGATCCATTTCCGACGGCCTTCGCCGGAGGTCGTCGTTGGCCGGATTCAAGGCCCTGGCGCCGGCTCCCGCCGCGCGTTCGGATGCGCGTCCCCGGTTGCCGGGCGGCGGGCCGGCCCCGTGCGGAAACCCGCGCGACACGACCGCGACGGCTTTGAGAGGCTGCGAGCCTGTCTGTGCCGGCACGGGAGTGGTGAACGATGAGCGTCATGCTGAAGGGACCGGTTCTGGAAGGCGCGTTGGTGCGCCTCGAACCGCTGGAGCACCGTCACGCGGCGGACCTGGCCGTGGCGGCGGAGGAGGACCGTAGCTCCTACCGCTTCACGTGGGTGCCCTCGGCGGCCGAGGTCGAGGAGTACATCGATGTGCAACTCGCCCGTGCCGCCGATGGGAAGCTAGCACCGTACGCGCAGGTGGACCGGGCGTCGGGCCGGGCGGTCGGGGCCACGGCCTACTGGGACCCGCGGTGGTGGCCGACGGGCGACGCCCTGTACGCGATCGAGGTCGGCTTCACCTGGCTCGCGGCGTCGGCCCAGGGCTCGGGGATCAATACCGAGGCCAAGTACCTGTTGTTCCGGCACGCGTTCGACAACTGGCACGTGTCGCGCCTCGACTTGAAGACGGACGCGCGCAACGAGCGGTCACGGGCGGCGATCGAAGGGGTGGGCGCACGGTTCGAGGGCGTGCTGCGGAACTGGTCCCGGTCCCGGGTTGCGGGTGAGGAGGGCCGGCTCCGTGACTCCGCGATCTTCTCGATCACCTCCGAGGAGTGGCCGGAGTGCCGTGCACGGCTCGAACAGCGCATCGCCCTCGCCCTCGACCGCCGCCGGCGAGGCGCGGCCCTTCCCCTGCGAGGCTGAGCACGGCCTGTGCCGGAGTGGCAGCAAAGTCCTTTTCCTGATCCCCGAAAAGGACCCGAACCGCGCAGTCGTAGGGACATGTTTTCACCAAGTAAGTCAAGACTTACCTTTCACGGAACTCCGACCGTATGGTGTGGCTCGGATCGAAGGAGCCCCCTGTTGTCGGAACTGAATGATGCCGCCGTGCGTGCGGTTGCGTCGGAGCAGGATTATGTGTCCTCCTTGTACGAGGTGCTCAGCGAGCGGCTTTCCCAGGCGCGAGCACACCGGGCGAGTGTGCTGAGGGGCCCGGCGGAAAGTGCCGGTGAGGCATACGAGAGGGAAATCGCCGCCGAGCGTCTGACCAAGGAAATCGGCCGGCTGGAGGGCGCCGAGAAGGGGCTGGTCTTCGGGCGCATCGACCGGACGGACGGCACGGCACTGCGCATCGGGCGGATCGGACTGCATGCGGAGGAGGACGACCTGCCGCTGCTCGTGGACTGGCGCGCGAACGCGGCGCGGCCCTTCTACGAGGCGACCCCGGTCCACCCGATGGGCCTGCGGCGCCGCCGGCACCTGCGCACCGAGGAGCGCACGGTCGTCTCGGTGAGCGACGAACTGCTGGACGGGTCCGCCCCGACCGACGAGGACGTCGTGGGGGACGGCCCGTTGACCGAGGCTCTGTCGGCTCGGCGGACGGGCAGGATGCGGGCGGCCGTCGCGACGCTGCAGGCCGAGCAGGACGAGATCGTCCGCTCCGCCCACCGCGGGGTGACCGTCGTGCAGGGCGGCCCCGGCACCGGCAAGACGGTGGTCGCCCTGCACCGGGCGGCCTATGTCCTGTACGCGTTCCCGCGCGCCGCGGAACAGGGCGTCCTGGTGGTGGGCCCGAACGCCCGGTTCCTCGACTACATCTCCCAGGTCCTTCCCTCGCTCGGGGAGAACGACGTCGTTCTGGCGACCTGCCGGGAACTGGCCGGAGTGCCGGCGGACGCGGTGGACCCGTTCGAGACGGCGCGCCTCAAGGGCGGCTCCGACCTCGCCGACGCCCTGGCCGGCCTGCTGCGCGTCCACCGGGCCCCCGCCGGTGACTTCACCGTGCGGGTCGGACGGGAACCGGTCCACCTGTCCGGTGAGGAAGTCGCCGCGGCACGCGACGCCGCCGTGGCAGCCGTACCGGGGCACAACCCCGCACGCCAGGTGTTCAAGGAGTTCTTGGCCGACGCCGTCACCGACGCGATGCGACGGGACCTGGGCGACGTGCTGGAGCGGATCGACGCCGATACCGAACGGATGACGGGCATCGACCTCGACCGGTTCACGGGAGCCGCCCAGCGCCGTACGGAGGGCTCGGCCGGCTCGGGCCCGGCCCACGAGCTGGACGTGGACGCCATCCGGGCCGGTCTCCTCGCGGACGCCGGATTCGACCGGGCGGTCGAGGAGTTGTGGCCGCGCCTGACCCCCGGTGACCTCGTCCGGGCGCTCCTGACGGACACCGGCGCTCTCGCCGAGCTGCTGCCCCGCCTGACCGCGCGGGAGCGGTCCCTTCTGCTGCGCGGTCCGGACGACCCGTGGACCGATGCCGACGTGGCGTTGCTGGACGAGGCAGCGAGCCTGGTCGACGGACCCCCCGAGCGGACGTACGGGCATGTCGTCGTCGACGAGGCCCAGGAACTGACCGCCATGCAGTGGCGGATGATCGTGCGCCGCTGCCCGGCCAGGGGGATGACGCTGGTGGGCGACTTCGCCCAGGCCGGCCCGGTCGCGACCGCACGCGACTGGAAGGAGGCACTGAGCCCGCACGTCGGACCGCGGTTCACCCTGCACGACCTGACCGTCAGCTACCGCACCACACAGGAGATCCTGGAGAGCGTCCGGGACCTGCTCACGCGGATCGCCCCGGACCAGAAGCCCACACGGTCACTGCGGAGCGGCGAGAGCCCTCGCACCGTGACCACACCCGCGGACGGGCTGGTCACCGCCGTGGCTCGGGAACTCCGCGCCCAGAGCACCGCGCACCCGGGCGAGCTTCTGGGAGTGATCTGCGCGGACGCCAGGGTGAGCGAGCTGACGGCCCGGGGCATCGCCCACCACGCACGCGTCGTACCGGCGTCCGAGGCACGCGGCCTGGAATTCGACGGGGTCGTCGTCGTGAACCCCGAGGAGATCAGCACGGCCCGCCCCGGCGGGGAAAGGGACTTGTACGTGGCCCTGACCCGGGCCACCAAGCGCCTGTGCACCGTCACCGTCACGCCCGCCTGACCACGGTCCAGGAGCACTGGCCCCCGACCGGCCCCCGGAAACGACCGAGGGCCGGTTCCGGGTCCCTCCGGAGCCGGCCCTGATCGGCGACGTTCCCCCGTCGGACAAGTGGGCGGCACACCGGGTCAGTTGGCGACAGGACGGGCAGTTGCCGGGTCCAGCGGTGTACAGCCTGCGGTGAGCCGACAGGTCGTCCGCTCGGAGGCCGTGGCAGACCTGCCGCAAATGGTCACCGCCCGGGCCGTGGTTCGGGTCAGGGTCGCGGGGCGGCCAGGACGGCCTTGGCGGCCGGCCGGAGATTCCTGATCATTGGATTCGGGTCGCCCTTGCGGCTGGCCAGCACGATCCGGCTGGGGGGAGCGCCCTCGATCGGGACGGTGACGAGGTCGGGACGCAGTGAGCTGCGCCGATCGCCGACCGGCAGGACGGCGATCGCCATGCCGCTCGCGACGAGTTCGAGCTTGTCCTCGTAGCCCTCGACCGGCGGCACGCCGGCCCCGAGGATCCGGTAGGAGGCCCGGTCCGCGGTCTCGAACGCGCACGGCGCCGCCTCTTCGCCGGCCAGTTCTTCCGCGGTCACCGACGCGCGGTCGGCCAAGGGATGGCCGCGGGGGACCACGAGCATCCGGGACTCCTCGTACAGCGGCGTGGTGGACACGTCGGCGGCGGCGAGCGGCAGCGGGGCCCGCGCGATCAGGGCGTCGACGCGCCTGTCGGTCAGCGCCCCGACGTCGCCGCAGCTCAGATGCCGGGTCGCGATCTCGGCGCCCGGGTGGCGGTGGCGCAGTTCCCGTACGGCGGCAGTGATCACCAGGTCTTGACGCCACACCGTCGGCGGCCCGGACAGCTCACGCCTCCTGACCGTGCTCAAGCGCGGAGGCACCATGCTTCCGGTGTTCTTCGCCCAGTACGACCCGGAGGAGACGGCGCGTCTGGACATCGCCGTCTCGAACATCCAGGTACGTTCCAACGGCCTCCGACTCACCGAGATAGGACGTCTGTTCGATGAGGGAGAACTCCGGGTCGGGGTGGACAGCACGTACCCGCTGTCCGAAGCGGTCAACGCACACACGCGAGCCGCGCAGGGCCACATCCAGGGCAGGATCGTGCTGACGGTGACCTCGTGATCGCCGAACTCGCAGCAGGCGGTGGCGGACTACGCCCACGCCCCGGACGAGCGCGATGTGCCCGAGCCGGAAACGGTCCGCTCACGGCACCGGCCGGGAGGCGGCCACCGCCCCCGGGCGGACCGGTCTCCTGCTGGCAGCAGCTGACGAGATGACGGAGATTCTGAACGGCACCGCCCCCCCCCCTGAACCACCGCCTCCTTCGGCGGGCCCGGCGCCGGCGTCCGCGCGGGGAACACCGGTGGCCGCCGTTTTCCGACGACGACGAGGAGTGAGCGGAAGGCGGCGCACACCGGTCCGGCGACCCGCATCATCCAGTAGCGGCGGCCACGGCATGGCCGGACGGGGCCCGGTCGCCGGTCAGTTAGTGAGAGCGTGGCGGAGGGTTTGGCGGCAGTCGATGACGGCATCGACGCCGACGATGCTGAGGGTGCGCATCACGGACTCGCCGACAGCGGCCAGGCGCAGCCAGCCGCCGGCTTCGCCGAGGGCGCGGTGGGCGGCGATGAGGATGTTGATGCCGCTGGAGTCCATGAAGGTGACCTGGCGCATGTCGGCCACGATGCGGGGACGGGGCGTGCCGGAGGCGTCCAGGGCCTGGCGGAGCGTGTCGCCGGTGTGGTGGTCGATCTCTCCGGCCAGGGTCAGCACGCGGATGCCGTCGGTGGCGGTGGTCACGACCGACAGCCGGCCGGCCTGTCCAGCGTGTTCGGCGCGGGTCATCTCTGCCTCAGACATGCCGGAGATCCTGGCACACCCGGGCCTGCACGCGCAGCGCCGCCCGGCATGGTACGAGCGGCGCCGATGTGTGGCCGATCCGGCAGAAGAGGCCAGGGCGTGGTCCCCACCCGCGCGGGTAAGAGCGGGGCAATCGCGTGAACGGGGAGCGAATGGTGGTCGTGATGGAAGCAGACCCGGCGCCGGCGGGCGGCGCGGCGCCGGACAGGCCGGCCATACAGACCAGCGTGGCCCTGACCGGAGACGGCAAGGACATCGCCCAAGCCCGTCACCTGGCCGCCGGCTTCCTCACCTGGGTCCAGGCCGAGCACGGCCTGCCCGTCTCCCAGCGTGCCATGGACGTCACCCAGCTGGTGGTCAGCGAACTGGTCACCAACGCCCGCAAGTACGCCCCCGGACCTGTGCTGCTGGGCCTGAGGATCACCGACGACACGGTCGAGGTCGTCGTGTGGGACTCCGGCCCGGTCCTCCCGGTCGCCCGGGCGGCGGACGCCGGCCGGGTCGGCCAGCACGGCCTGGAGATCGTCATGGCCGTCGCCCAGGGCTTCGAGGCGCAGCGCGAGCCGGTCGGCAAACGCATCACCGCCCGCATCGCCCTGGCCGACGATCCGGGCGGCGCCGTCTTTGGGCGCCGGCCCCTGTAGCCGTCCCGGTTCGCCTCCGACGGCGGCACACGAACCCCACGAGGACGCCGGCCACGGCCTGACCGGCTGCCAGATCGGCACTCCGCACTCCGCACACCACCGCCGCGCCCTTGGCCGATGACGCCGCCCGGCGCACGTACGACCTGATCGACTCGTCCGCGGACAACGCCGCCGCCCTCGTCGCCCGCACCACCGGTCGGGGAAACCCGCTCACGGCACCGGCCGGGAGGCGGCCAACGCCCCCGGGCGGGCCGGTCTGCCGCCGACGGGCGCCGATGACATCACGGAGATCCTGAACCGCGGATCCTGGCC
Organism: Streptomyces sp. NPDC038707; assembly: GCF_040636485.1. Taxonomy (NCBI): domain Bacteria; kingdom Bacillati; phylum Actinomycetota; class Actinomycetes; order Kitasatosporales; family Streptomycetaceae; genus Streptomyces; species Streptomyces sp. NPDC038707. The sequence goes on along the minus strand of NZ_JBEZUP010000012.1, from coordinate 108,945 downwards.
GGGCCCGCCACGTTCCACCGCCGTCACCGCGGCGGTGGAACCGGGCCGCATGTTTCGGGACAACGGGCTCAGCCGGCGTCAGCCGGCCGGCCATGCCACGGTGCGCTCGACCACCCAACGGTGTGCGGCCAGTACGGCCGCTGTGCCCGACGCGGCGAGGAGGTGCTTCCCTGTCCGCCATTGCGGACGGCGCCGCTGCGAACCGGCGCCGTCAGGCATGACGGCGCACCTCACTGCGCCGACATGGCTACCGTTTCAGCACCCGCTCGACCCTTGTCTCCGGCCGGCTGCCCGCAAGTCGTCTGCCATCGTCGGGAGGCTCGCCCCTCCCCCTCAAGGTTTCCCTCGGTCTCCAGGGACACCTGCCGCAGCTCCGCCGGCACCGCCGGATCGGGCTGGGCCCGCATCCTCCGCGCTCGGCTTGTCGTACATCCGGCCGGCGACTACGACGTCACGACCGGCGTGGTCCCCGACTTGGCGGCGACGGCGGGACGTACGGCTCTGGCTGACGACTCTGGACGCCGCCGCCGCTGCGTGCGCGAGCGGCGCCGCCAGGCACCTGTCGGGCCGGTTCCTGTTCGCCCTGGACGACGGCGCGGTGACGTGGCCGGCCTCGGCTCGGCGCGGACGGCACGGTGCGCCCCCGGGGACGGCGGAGCGTGGCTCGGCCCCGGGTCGGTCCGGGTGGCCGCCGGTGACGACCGTTCGCGGCACTGGCGCTGCCGAGATCCCCCTGGACGCCGCGCGGTCGCACGCCACACGAACCTGGAGGGTGGCCGGTCTTCCTCTGACGGCCAGGGCAATCGGCCGCCCGGTGCGTGACCGGCTGACGGGCCGAGGGCATCGCGCACGAAGAACGTCCCGAGCCGGCCGGCGTGCCCCAAGGCCCGCCTCCGGGCAGCCGGTGGTGGTCGCCCGGGACGTCGGCGGTCCCGGTGAGCGGTTGCGGATCGTGCGGCTGGGCGAGCTGGATCCGGCCGGGGTCGACATGCGCGCGATCCCGCTGGTCGGTTCCTCCCAGACTCAGGTGGCACGGCGGGGGACGGCGAGGAGACCGTCTGGACACCGCGCCGGTATCCGCGGGAGCGAACCGGGCGACACCGCTCTCCGTGGCCGGCGCCGCCTCCTCGCCCACCCGCCCCCGAGGGGGGACGGCGAAGGCCGTTCCGGTGCGGTCCGTGCCGGGTCCCGGTCAACGGCCCGGCCGGGGTGCCCGGGCGAGACGGTCGCGGACCCACCGCGCCGCCCGGTCGGGATCGGTCACGACGGGCACGCCCTCGGGCACCGGTGGTCTGCGCACGACGACGACGGGAAGCCCGGCCTCGCGCGCCGCGGTCAGTTTCGGTGCCGTGGCCGCCCCGCCGCTGTCCTTCGTGACCACGACGTCGATGCGGTGACGGCGCAGCAGTGCCCGCTCGCCGTCGAGGGTGAAGGGGCCGCGGTCGAGCAGTACTTCCATGCGGGGCGGATGCGGTGGCCCGGGAGCGTCGACTGATCGTACGAGGAACCAGAGGTCGTCCAGGCCCGCGAAGGCGGCCAGGCCCATGCGTCCCGTCGTGAGGAAGACGCGCCGGCCGAGTGCGGGCAGCTCCCGTGCCGCTTCGTCCAGGGAAGCCACTTCATGCCACTGGTCGCCCTCGGCGCGGACCCAGCCGGGCCGGCGCAGGGCGAGCAGGGGAAGATGGGTGGCGGCAGCCGCCTGTGCGGCGTGAGAACTCATCGTTGTGGCGAAGGGGTGGGTGGCGTCGACGACCGCGTCTGCCCTGTGGTCGCGCAGCCACGCGATCAGTCCTTCCACCCCGCCGAAGCCGCCGACGCGGATCTCGCCCAGAGGCAGCCGAGGGCTGGTGACGCGTCCGGCGAGGGAGTTGGTCAGTTCCAGGCCGGGGGTGCCGTGGAGGAGTCCGGCGAGACGGCGGGCTTCGGCGGTGCCGCCGAGGAGCAGTACGTGCACGGGAGTTGCGGATCCGTTCATGAGGAGCAGTGGGGGTCGAAGCGTGGATCAGACGAGCGGTGCGGACGGGCCACCGGGTCCGGACCAGGTCAAGGGCGGTCGCCGCGCCCAGTTGGAGCAGACCGGTCTGCGGCACGGCTGGACCACCGGGGCCTGCGCGACGGCGGCCACGACGGCCGCGTACACCGCCCTGCTGACCGGTGAGTTCCCCGACCCGGTGACGATCACGCTGCCCAAGGGACAGACGCCGTCCTTCGCGCTGGCCGCCGAGGAACTGACCCGGCACTCCGCCATGGCGGGGATCGTGAAGGACGCGGGAGACGATCCCGACGTCACGCACGGCGCGTTGGTCCGGGCGACGGTAAGGCAGTTGCCCGCGGGCAGCGGCGTGCTCTTCAAGGCGGGCCCCGGCGTGGGGACGATCACCCGGCCCGGTCTTCCGCTGCCCGTCGGCGAGGCGGCGGTCAATCCCGTACCCCGTCGGTTGATGAGCGAGCACGTCGCCGAGGTGGCCGCTCGGCACGGCGGCAGCGGCGACGTGGAGATCACCGTCTCCGTCGACCACGGCGAGGAGATCGCCCGCTCCACCTGGAACCCGAGGCTCGGCATTCTCGGTGGCCTGTCCATCCTCGGCACCACGGGCATCGTCGTGCCGTACTCCTGCTCGGCCTGGATCGACTCCATCCGGCGTGGCGTGGATGTGGCCCGCGCGGCCGGACGGAGCCACGTCGCCGGGTGCACCGGGTCGACGTCCGAGAAGACGGTCGTCGCCGAGTACGGCCTGCCCGAGGACGCCCTGCTCGACATGGGTGACTTCGCCGGCGCCGTGCTGAAGTACATTCGCCGCCATCCGGTGGACCGTCTCACCCTCTGCGGCGGCTTCGCCAAGCTCTCCAAGCTCGCGGCGGGCCATCTGGACCTGCACTCCGGCCGTTCCCAGGTCGACAAGGGCTTCCTGGCCGAACTGGCCCGGCGCGGCGGCGGGTCCGAGGCGCTGGCTGCCGCGGTGGCCACCGCCAACACCGGCCTCGCCGCGCTCCGGCTGTGCCAGGCCGCCGGAGTACCGCTCGGGGACCTGGTGGCGGAGGCCGCGCGGGACGAGGCCCTTGCCGTGCTGCGCCGGGCGCCGGTCGCCGTGGACGTCATCTGCATCGACCGCGCCGGAGCGATCGTGGGCCGCAGCGCGGTGGCCTGACACGGCCGCGCCGGGGCACCGGGCCCGCCGGTCACTCGTCGGCCGGGCCGAGTCCGAGGCGGTTGCCGTCGGGGTCGCGGAGTGCCGGTTCGCGCCCCCACGGCGCCGCCTCGATCCGGACCCCGAACCCCGCGGCCACGGCATCCAGGTCGACGGCACCTCCAGCGGCCGGCCCAGCCGGGCGGCGGCACAGGACACGGACGACGGGTGAGGGAGGTCCCGCAGGGTGTCGGCCTGTTCGGCGAGTGCGCGTCCGATGCCGTAGAGCATCGGGTCGTCGCCGGCCACCACGGCGATGCGGCGGCCCGCACGGGCGGCGAGCAGACGGGGGACGGCGGGGCGCAGGGGCGAAGGCCGGGCGAGTCGCTCGCCGGCGCACTCGGCGGGCAGCAGGCCGAGTTGCCCTCTGCCTCCGATGAGTACCTCGGCTGGGCGCAACGCCGAACGGGAGGGTCCGGCGAGCCCCCTCCAGCCGTCGGCCCCGGTTCCGACGACGGTGACGGCGGAGGGCGGACCTTGTCGGGCGGGGGTCACTGCTGGCTGCCTCGGAGTTCGGGGGGCGACAGGGGCGCACTCTACTAAGCCGCTCACCCGTGCGACCGAGCCCGGGTCAAAGGGGAGCACGGGCTCTCCGATCGTTCTCGGAATCGAGTCGTCGTGTTCGTCGTGTGGCGAGTCCGGTGCGGGGCTCGTCAGGAACGGGCGCCTGCTCGGGCATGCCGTGGCATCGAACCTGGAGGAGCACGCCCGCTTCGGCGGAGCGGTGCCCGAGATCGCGTCCCGCGCCCACCTCCACGCCCTGCGCTCCGGCCGACGCCCGTGCCCGCGCGACAGGCGGCCCGACGGACAGGGCGGCCCTGCGTGAGGTGCTCGGCGAACACGGTCCGACCGGCTGGCGCGCGTCTTGCTGATATGAGGCCGGGGAGGTGGAACGGCTCCGGGGTGAGTTCCGGAGTTCGTTGCGGGAGCCTGGTCCCCGGCTGGTCCCCGAAAACGGCCGAGGGCCGGTTTCGGATGTCTCCGAAACCGGCCCTGACCTGCGACTCTCACGAGTCGGGACGACAGGATTTGAACCTGCGACCCCTTGACCCCCAGTCAAGTGCGCTACCAAGCTGCGCCACGTCCCGTCGCACTTCCGCGGTGCCCCGCGTGATCGTGCGGACAGCACTTTACCCCACACCGGCGGGTGCGCCGAAGACGGCCGGACGCAGAACCCCACAAGACGGGACTAGGCAAGACAAAACAGGAACCGGGGCCGGGGCGCGGCGGGAGATCCGGCGGGGGACAATCGGCGGTATGACGAACTCGGGGGCATCGGGTGCCAGGGATCGGGACACGGCCGGGCGGGCCCGGAACGCGCGGCCCCGGGACGGGCTGGGGCGTCCCCTGCCGTACGGCGCCGAGGGCGTTCCCCGGCAGCCGGAAGGGGTCCTGCGGGCGCCGCGGGAGACCGTCGGCGAGGCGCAGACGCTGCTGGCCGCCGGGCGGCCGTTCCACGCGCACGAGGTGTTCGAGGACGCCTGGAAGTCGGGACCGGGCGAGGAGCGCCCGCTGTGGCGGGGGCTGGCGCAGCTGGCCGTGGGACTCACCCACGCGGCCCGGGGGAACTCCGTCGGCGGGGCCCGGCTGCTGCGGCGGGGCGCCGGCGCGGTCGAGGCGTGGGCGGCCGAGCGGGGCGAGGACCGGCCCTACGGGCTGGACCTGCCCGGCCTCAGCCGGTGGGCACGGGAGCTGGCGGGGCGGGTGGAGCACGTCCCCGCACCGGTCGACCCGCGCGCCGAGGCACCCCGGCTGGGGCCCTGAGCATCGCTCCGGGCGGCCCCGGGCACGTACGTCGCCGGGGGTACGGAGGCGGTGGACGCACGGTCGGTGGCATGCGGCAGACTCGGGGCGTGCGAAAGATCCATGTCATCGGTATCGGCGCGGGCGACCCCGACCAGCTGACCCTTCAGGCGGTCAAGGCGCTGCGGAGCACCGACGTGTTCTTCCTCCTCGGCAAGGGCGAGGTGAAGATCGACCTGACCCAGCTCCGCCGGGACATGCTGGACGCGCATCTGCCGGCCGGTTCGTACCGGGTGGTGGAGGCCCGCGACCCGGAGCGGGACCGCTCGGCGGGCGGGCCGGCCTACTCCCCGGCCGTCGGGGACTGGCGCAGCGCCCGCGCCGGGATCTACGAGCGGCTGATCGCCGGGGAGCTGGACGAGGACGGCACCGGCGCGTTCCTGGTCTGGGGGGATCCCGCGCTGTACGACAGCACGCTCGGCATCCTGGAGGAGGTGCTGGAGCGGGGCGCGGTGGAGTTCACGTACGACGTGGTGCCCGGCATCAGCAGCGTCTCGGCCCTGGTCGCGCGGCACCGCACGGGGCTGAACCGGGTCGCCCGGCCGGTGCAGATCACCACGGGACGGCGGCTGGCCGAGGGCTTCCCGGAGGGGGTGGACGACGTGGTCGTGATGCTGGACGCGCACCAGGCCTTCCGGCGGTACGCCGAGGAGGACATAGACATCTACTGGGGTGCGTACATAGGCACGCCGGACGAGATCCTCGTCTCCGGCCCGATCGCCGAGGCCGCCCCGCGCATCGAGCGGCTGCGCGCCGAGGCGCGGGAGCGCAAGGGCTGGATCATGGATACGTACCTGCTGCGCAGGCATCCGGCGGAGGACTGACCCGCACGGCCGCCGGGTGCCGGACCGAGCGGCCCGCACAGGCCCCGGGCCGGGCAGCCGGGACCGGAACGGGGCCGAGCGCCGCGGAACCCCGGTGCGCGGTTCCTCTGACCTCGCAGGACGCCGATGGGCGCACCGGTGGCCGGTCGGACGTGCCGCGCACCTCCCGGCACCGCTCGCGGGTCCCCGTGCACGCGGTCTTCCGCTCGACCGGTACGCCGATGGCCATGCCCGGCTCGCCGGCGCGGACACGTTCGGCGAAATCATCCTGACGTGCGGCGGTCGGACGCTGTCGAGTGCGGCCGAATGGCGGTGACGTACTGGTCCGACGTCAACTCGAACACCCGTACTCGCCGACCGCCGGTGGGATGCACGGTCTCACGGACCGGACGCATTCCCAGTTTGGTCATGATCCGTTCGGAGGCGTCGTTGCCCACTTGAGCGATGCTGACGATCCGCTCCAGCCCTCGTTCCTCGAACCCGAACCGTACGGCGGCCGCGGCGGCCTCGGTGGCCAGGCCCTGCCCCCAGTGGGGACGTCCCAGCCGCCAGCCGACCTCGACTGCGGGCAGTACCTCCGGCAAGAAGCGGGGCACCGAAAGGCCGGTGAACCCGGCCAGCTCGCCGGTGGACCGGATCTCCACGGCGAACAGGCCGAAGCCCTGCGCCTCCCATTCCCTCTCCCATGCCTGGATCCCGTCGCGCGTCTGCTGTTCGTCACGGACGCTGCCGTCGCGGATCCACCGCATGACCTCGGGATCGGCATGGATGGCAGCCATGGGCGCAACGTCTTCCTCACGCCAGCGGCGCAGGACCAGACGAGGAGTCTCAAGCGTGACTGTCCGGTCATCACGGGTCATGACGCCCTCAGTTCACGGAGTTGTCGCGTAGCCAGGCCAAGACCTGCTGGGCGTGCGTGTCGGGAGGGAAGACCGGGTAGAAGACGTGCTCGATCACCCCGTCGCGGATGACGAGGGTGAGTCGTTTGAACAGGGTCAGCCCGTCCACCTCGAACGTGGGCAGCCCGAGTGCCGCGGCCAGGTCCAGCACAGGGTCGGACAACATCGCGAAGGGCAGGCGGAGCCGTTCGACGACCTCGCGTTGATAGGTGGTCTCCTGGCTGGACAGGCCGAACACCCGCCTCGCTCCGGCCGCGAGAAGCTCCTGGTGGTGATCGCGGAAGTCGCAGGCTTCGGTGGTGCAGCCCCGTGCTCCGGGGATGGAGTTCCAGCCGTGCGGCAGGTCGGCTTCCGGGCGGCCCGTGAGCGGGTAGAGGTAGATGACCGTGCGGCCGGTGCCGAGGGCATCGATACGGATCGTCTCGCCCGTGGTGCTGGGCAGTTCGAGGTGGGGCGCCTTCAGGCCGGGAAGGTGGTCGGCCGCGCCGTCATCCTCCGGAACGGGTAGGTTCTCGGGCAGCCGGTACAAGTCGCTCATGGCGTGCTCTCCGTGGTCGGGCGGTGTCGTGCCGCTATGGCGGTGAGCGGCCTGTCTCAGGTGCGAGATCAGGGTCGCGCGGCGGGAGGTCAGGACCTCGATCCGTTCGGTCAGCTCGTCGATGGCCTCCCGATAGCCGGCCATCGACGCCGGGCAGTCGTCGGCGTGCTGTTGCCCGGCCGCCAAGCACTCCAGGAACGGCCGGGTGCGTTCCACCGCGATCCCGAGGCCGCTGAGAGCCCTGATTTCGCGCACCGCACGCACGTCGTTCTCGTCGTACTCCCGGTACCCGTTGGCCAGACGGCGCGGAGTGATCAGCCCCAGCGATTCGTAGTAGCGGACCGCCTTGACCGTCACGCCGGCGGATCTGGCCAACTCGCCGATTTTCATGCCGCTCATCTCCACGGACGCTAAACCCTGCCCTCAAGGGCAACGTCAACCACTCGTCCAAGGCTCTCATCGGCGGCCCGTCGGGCCGGCCGTCACACCCTAGGGCAGCAGCAGTTGTACGCCGCCCACGATCGTCGCCGCGATGACGAGTTGTTCGAAGAGTCGCTGGTGGATCCGGTTCACAGCCAGTTTGCCGAGCAGCGCACCGGGCACGACGAACACCGCGAGCGCGGCGTCAAGGAGCAGGGAGCGCCCGTCGATCAGGCCCAGGCCCACGCTGAACGGCACCTTCGAGACGTTCACGATGAGGAAGAAGAAGGCGGAGGTGCCGAGGAAGCCCAGCTTCCGGAAACCGGCGGACAGCAGATACAGCGACATCACCGGCCCGGCCGCGTTGGCGACCATCGTGGTGAACCCGCCGAGCACGCCGTAGGAGCGGGCCTTCACCCGGCCCGCCCGGTTCGTCACCGCCTCCGGTGCCGGCGGGGTCTCGGCCGTCCGCCGGCGCCATACCGTCACCCCGGCCATGAACAGCAGGATCGCGCCGATCGAAACCCGCACCGTCCCGTCACCGGCCCACACCAGGAACAGGGTGCCGGCCACCAGGCCCGCCGCGACGGCCGGGAACAGCCGCCACAGCGTGGGCCAGTGCGCGTGCCGCCGGTAGGTGAGGACGGCGAGCACGTCCCCGGTGATCAGGAGGGGCAGCAGTACGCCGGTGGAGGCGCGGGCGGGCAGGACCGCCGCGAAGATCGCGAGGCTGACCGTGTTGGCCCCGCTGACCGCGGTCTTGGAGAAGCCGACGAGTACGGCCGCGAAGGCGAGCGCGGCGAACTCCCAGCCTGATATGTGCCAGAGCGTCATCGTGTTCATCCGGGGGCCGATGTTATGCGCATGATCAGCTCGCGCGTAAGGACCGTCTCGCGAGCCGGTCCATGACACCACCGGGCCACCCTCGTCCGGCCGGCGGCACGGCCCGTAGGACCGCGGGCGGGCCGTACTCCCCACGCCGGTCACGCCGACGGGCCGCACTCCGCACGCCGGTCACCGGCCCCCGTACCGCCCGGGCAGCCCCCGCCGCGCTACCGCCCCGTGTACCGTGCCCGCAGCTCCCGCTTGAGCACCTTCATGCTGGGGCCGAGCGGCAGGGCGTCCGCGAACTCCACGCGGCGCGGGTACTTGTGCCGGCCCAGGTGTTCCTTCGCCCACTCGGTGAGGGCTGCGGCGTCCGGGGCGGTGCCCGGGGCCGGGACGACGACGGCGCACACCTCCTCGCCGTGCAGTTCGTCGGGCAGGCCGATGACGGCGGCCTGGGCGATCTCCGGGTGCCGCATCAGGACCTCCTCGACCTCCCGTGGGTACACGTTGTAACCGCCGCGGATGATGATGTCCTTCTTGCGGTCGACGATCCTCAGGAAGCCCTCGTCGTCCTTGGTGCCGAGGTCGCCGGTGCGGAACCAGCCGTCCACCAGGGCCTCGGCGGTGGCCTCCGGACGGCCCAGGTAGCCGGAGAAGACGTTGTGGCCGCGGATGACGACCTCGCCCAGCTCGCCGGGCGGCAGCAGTTCGACGCGGTCCTCCACCTCGGCACGGGCGATCTCCGCGTCGACGCCCCACAGCGGGTGCCCGATGGTGCCGGCCTTGGCACCGAACACCGGCTGGTTGACGGTGGCGGCCGGCGAGGTCTCCGACAGCCCGTACCCCTCGTAGACCCGCGCCCCGAACGCGGCCTCGAACCGCTCCAGGACCGCGACCGGGAGGGAGGCCCCGCCGGAGATGCACACCCGCAGCCCGGGCAGCCGTTCTGCGTCGGCGGCCGCCGCGGCGAGGGCGACGAACATGGTGGGCACGCCGTGGAAGGTGTTCACGTCCTCCTCGACCATCAGCCGGATGGCCCGGGCCGCGTCGAAGCGGGGCAGCAGCACGAGCGTGGCGCCCGCCCGCCAGGTGGAGTTCAGCGAGACCGTCTGGCCGAAGGCGTGGAACAGCGGGAGCGCGCCGAGGGCGATGTCGTCGGCGCGGATGTCGTGCGCGTCGAAGGCGTTGACGGTCGCGTTCATCACCAGGTTGAAGTGGCTGAGGACGGCGCCCTTGGGGACACCGGTCGTCCCGCTGGTGTAGAAGACCACCGCCGGGTCGTCGGCGGCCCGGGTGACGTACGTGGGCAACGGCTCGGCGTCGGCCGCCAGTTTGTCCAGCTCCTCGCCGAGGGTGACCACGCGGACCCCGGCCGCCTCGGCCGCGGCCCGGCCGGTCGCGGCCTGGGCCGGGTGGACGAGCAGCACGGTGGCCCCGCTGTCCTTGAGGACGTGCTCGACCTCGCCGGCCGACAACAGCAGATGGACGGGGACGACGACACCGCCCGCCGCGGCGATCGCGTAGTAGGCGACCGGGAACTCCGCGGTGTTCGGCGCCATGAGGGCGACGTGGTCGCCGGGCCGCACGCCGAGGCCGGTGAGCGCGCCCGCCCGGGCCAGCGCCCGCTGCCACACCTCGGCGAAGGTGAGCCGCAGTTCCCCCTCGACCAGGGCGGTCTTGCGGGGGCGGCGCCGGGCGTTCTCGGCGAGAATGGCGGCGACGGACAGGGTTGCCATGGAGTGCTGCTCCGTTTCCTTGCTGCGGCTCGTGCTACCGGATCCCCGTGCGGGGAGCCCCCGTTGATGACGCCTCAGTGCCGTTCGACCAGCACCGCGCTGCCCTGCCCCACGCCCACGCACATGGTGGCGAGGCCGCGCCGGGCGCCCGTGCGCCGCATGCGGTGCAGCAGGGTGGTCAGGATGCGGGCGCCGGAACAGCCGAGGGGGTGGCCGAGGGCGATGGCACCGCCGGTGGGGTTCACCAGGTCGGGATCCAGACCCAGTTGGTCGACGCAGGCGAGGGCCTGGGCGGCGAACGCCTCGTTCAGCTCGGCCTCCTGGAGGTCCCCGATCTCCCAGCCGGCCCGGGTGAGCACCTTGCGGGTGGCGGGGACCGGGCCGAGGCCCATCACGTCGGGATGGACGCCCGCGGAGGCGCCCGCGACGTACCGGCCGAGGGACTCCAGACCCAGTTCGTTCAGTGCCTCTTCGCTGACCAGCAGCAGGCCGGCGGCGCCGTCGTTCATCGGGGAGGCGTTCCCGGCGGTGACGGTGCCGTCCGCGCGGAAGGCCGGCTTGAGGCGGGCCAGCTTCTCCAGGGAGGTGTCCTCGCGGACGCACTCGTCGTGCTCGACGGTGACTCCGTCCGGCCGCTCCACGGGCAGGAGTTCGTCGTCGAAGTGGCCGTTCTTGCGGGCGGCGGCGGCGAGTTGGTGGCTGCGCAGGGCGAACTCGTCCTGCCGGGCGCGGGAGATGCCGAGGCGGGCGGCGACCTCCTCGGCGGTCTCGCCCATGGAGAGCAGGCCGTGCAGTTCCTTCATGGCGGGGTTGACCAGCCGCCAGCCGAGCCGGGTGTCGTAGGTCTCCATGCGGTGCGGCAGTGCCTCGTCGGGCCGGGGCAGGACGAAGGGGGCGCGGCTCATGGACTCCGAGCCGCCGGCGATCACGATGTCGGCCTCGCCCGCGGCGATGGCGCGGGCGGCGGCGGTGACCGCTTCGAGCCCGGAGGCGCACAGCCGGTTGACGGTGGCGCCGGGCACGGAGTCGGGCAGTCCGGCGAGCAGGGCGGCCATGCGGGCGACGTTGCGGTTGTCCTCGCCGGCCTGGTTGGCGGCGCCCCAGTACACGTCGTCGATGCGGGCCGGGTCGAGCGCGGGCACGTCGGCCACCAGGTGGCGGATCACGGTGGCGGCCAGATCGTCGGGGCGGACCGAGGAGAGGGCACCGCGTACCTTGCCGATGGGGGTGCGGCGGGCGGTCGCGAAGTGGACGGGACGCACGGCGGGACTCCTGACCTACGACATTGTGGATCACGGATCTGTGCAGCGCCCGTTAATTAGCACTGCTAGTTTTGGACTATAGACCTCCGGCGGCCCCGCTGGGAAGCTCCCCCGGGGCCTTCGCGGGGGCGACGGGAGGAGACATGCACCACGTCCGCGAGCACGTCCTCGACGGCACGCACGGGACTCTCGCCGTACGCGAGTGGCCGCATCCGGAGCCCCGCCTGCTGGCGCTCCTGGTGCACGGGTACGGCGAGCACGCCGCCCGGTACGACGAACTGGCCGGCGTGCTCACCGGGTACGGGGCCGCCGTCTACGCGCCCGACCACGCCGGTCACGGCCGGTCGGCCGGGGAGCGGGTGCTGATCGAGGACTTCGAGGACGTGGTCACCGACGTGCACGCGGTGGCCGGCCTCGCCCGGGCCGCGCGTCCCGGCCTGCCGCTGGTCCTGCTCGGCCACTCGATGGGCGGGCTGATCGCGGCCCGCTACGCGCAGCGGTACGGCGACGGGCTGAGCGCGCTGGTGCTGTCCGCACCGGTGATCGGCGCCTGGGAGCTGCCGGGGCGGCTGCTGGCCCTGGAGGAGATCCCGGACACCCCGGTCAGTCCGTCCGCGCTCTCCCGCGACCCGGCCGTGGGCGCGGCGTACGCGGCCGATCCGCTGGTGTGGCACGGACCCATGAAGCGGCCGACGCTCCGGGCGTTCGCCCGCACCCTGGAAACGGTCGCCGAGGGCGGTGACGTGGGCCCGTTGCCGCTGCTGTGGCTGCACGGCGACGACGACCGCCTGGTACCGCTGTCCGGGAGCCGGCCAGGGGTGGAGCGGCTGAGCGGCGGCCGGCTGACCGGACGCGTCTTCCCGGGAGCGCGGCACGAGGTGTTCCACGAGACGGACCGCGCGACGGCCCACGCCGAGCTGCTCCGCTTCCTGGACGGGGTACTGACCGGCTGACCGGCTGACCGGCTGACCGGCTGACCGGCTGACCGGCTGACCGGCTGACCGGCTGACCGGCTGACCGGGCAAGGCTACGACGCGCCGGGCGCCGCCCCTCCCCCGACATCGGCGGGAGCCACCGGCGCTCCGCGGGCCCGCCTCCGCCCCGCCGGTCGGGCGGGAGCCCGGACGGCCGGGCGCGCCGCCCCCGCTCCTCACTCCCCACTCCCCGCTCCCCGCTCCCCGCTGATCGTCCGGCGTCCCCGCGCAGCCGGCCGTCTCCCCGCCGTCCCGGCCGACCCTTCGCATGCCTCTCGTGCCCCTCACCGCCCCCGCTGATCAGCCGGTTTGCTCGCGCATGCCCGGGGCACCCGCCTTTTCGGACATCACTGAGGAAGTTGAGGAAAGGGGATCCGCCCACCATGACCGTGGTCAAGAGCACACTTCCCGAAGAGGCACTCGGCGTCACCGGCACCGCCCTTCAGGACACCCTGGTCGACCTGCTCGGGCTGTCGCTGGTCGGCAAGCAGGCGCACTGGAACGTCGTGGGCCCGCGGTTCCGTTCGATCCACCTCCAGCTGGACGAGGTGGTCGCCACGGCCCGCGCCCACTCCGACACCGTGGCCGAGCGGGCCGCCGCGCTGGGCGTGTCGCCGGACGGCCGGCCCGAGACCATCGCGGCGACCTTCGCGCTGCCCGGTACCAAGGACGGCTGGCTGCGGGACACGGAGGTCGTGGAGCTGATGGTGTCCTCGCTGGAGGCGGCCATCGGCCGGCTGCGGGAGCGGATCGAGGCGACCGAGAAGGCCGACCCGGTCACCCAGGACCTGCTGATCGCCATCACCGCCGACCTCGAGAAGCAGCGCTGGATGTTCGAGGCCGAGAACCACCCGCGCGAGACGTCCGCCGGCTGAGCCGCGGCCCCGCACGCCGGCCCCGCCCCGGCGGGGCAGAACACGGACACGGAAGGGGGAACCCATGGCCGATTCGCTGGAACTCGGCGCACTGTGGGACGACTTCCACCGCGTGGTGAACATGAGCTCGGCGGAGCTCGCGGCCTGGCTGAAGGTCCGGGACGCCGACGAGGAGACCGAACCGCTGCCGGAGCGGGCGGGCAGCGAGACCGGCCAGCACGTCCTGGCGATCCTGCAGAAGCGCCGTACCGACCTGACCGAGGACGACGTACGGGTGATGCGGCAGGTCGTGGACACGGTCGGTGAACTGGTGGACGTGGAGAACGAGCCCGAGGCGGAGAGCGCCCGGGACAGCGGCCGTCGGCACCGGCTGATGACGCTGGGCCACGACCCGCTCAAGCCGTAGGCCGTGAACCGCGACGCACGCGTGCTGCGGGAGCTGGTGTCCGGGTACGGGCGGACGTTCGCCGAGGAGGCGGGCATCCCGCTCAAGGACACCCCGCAGTCGCTGTACCGGCTGCTGGTGCTGTCCCTGCTGCTCAGCGCCCGGATCCGGACCTCGGTCGCGGTGGCCGCCGCATGCGCGCTGCACGACGAAGGCCTGGACAGCCCGCGCCGGATGGCCGACGCCGGCCGGCGACGGCGGGTGGACGCGCTCGGCCGGGCCGGCTACCGCCGGTACGACGAACGGACCGCCGCCCAGCTCGGGGACGGCGCCGAACTGATCGAGGAGCGCTGGGGCGGCGATCTGCGCCGGCTGCACCGGGAGGCGGAGGGCGACGTCGGCGCCCTGCGGGAACTCCTCCAGGAGGAGCCCGGCATCGGGCCGGCCGGCGCCGGCATCTTCCTGCGCGAGGCACAGCGGGTGTGGCCGGACGTGGCGCCGTACCTGGACGGCAAGGCGCTTTCCGGCGCCGGGCGGCTCGGCCTGCCCGAGGACCCCGAGCGGCTGACCGCGCTGGCCGGGGACACCCAGCCGGCCGTGCTGGCCGCCGCGCTGGTCCGGGCGGCGCTCGATCGACAGGTGGCCGAGGAGTGTCTGCGCCGGGCCGGATGATCGTGCCAGACTCTCCCCACGCGTCCCGGACGACCGTCGGGACCGCACGGGGAGGGACTGACGCATGACGGACACCGGGGCGGACATCCAGGTCACCCAGGGCACCCAGGGCATTCAGGGCACCCGGGGCATCCAGCAGGTCATCGACACCACCCGGCCGCATCCGGCCCGGGTGTACGACTGGTACCTCGGCGGCAAGGACAACTATCCGGTCGACGAGGAACTCGGCCGGCGCATCGCGGCGATCGACGGGGGTTCGGCGCCGCGGGCCGCCCGGGCCAACCGGGCGTTCATGCGCCGGGCCACCCGCGCGCTGGCGACGGAGCACGGCATCGGGCAGTTCCTGGACATCGGCACCGGCATACCGACCGAGCCCAACCTGCACCAGGTCGCCCAGGCCGTGACCCCCGACGCCCGGGTGGTCTACGTCGACAACGACCCCATCGTGCTGGCCCACGCGGGCGCCCTGCTGGTCGGCACCCCGCAGGGCGTGACCGAGTACGTTCAGGCCGACGCCCGCGACCCGCACACCATCCTGGAACGGGCCGCTCGCGTCCTGGACCTCGGCCGCCCGGTCGCCCTCTCGCTCATCGCCCTGCTGCACTTCGTCGCCGACGAGGACGGCGCCCGTGACCTGGTCGGCACGCTGGTCGACGCGCTGGCCCCGGGCAGCGCGCTGGTGCTGTCGACCATGACCGCCGACTTCGAGCCGGAGAACGTGCACAAGGGCATCGCCGCCTACGCGGCGGGCGGGGTGACCCTCGTGGCCCGCTCGCACGCCGAGGTGAGCGGGTTCTTCGCCGGGCTCGGCCTGCTGGAGCCGGGCATCGTGCCGGTGGCGGACTGGCGCCCCGACGAGCCGCCGGCCGGCGGCGGCCCGGTCTCCCTGTACGGCGGGGTCGCGCTCAAGCCCTGAGCCCGGCCGGAGGTCCGGTCAGAGGTCCAGCACGCGGGCGATGGTCCGCAGCACGCCGGCGTCGTTGTTGGACGGGGCGAGGTGGCGGGCCCGGCGGATCACCTCGGGGTGGGCGCCCGCCATGGCGAAGGACCACTCGGCGGCGTCGAGCATCTCCAGGTCGTTCAGGTAGTCGCCGAACACCATGGTCTGGGCCGGGGTGACGCCGAGCGCCCGCTGGAGGCGGCGCACGGCGGCGCCCTTGTTCGCGGTGCGGTTCATCACGTCCACCCAGTGCTCGCCGGAGACGACGACCTGGTGGGTGGCGGCGAAGGCGGCGAGGGCCGGGGCGACGGTGTGCTCGGCGGCTCCGAAGCCGAAGACCGCCACCTTGATCATGTCGTCCTCGACGGCGGTGACGTCCTCGACGATCCGGTGTTCGGCGTAGTACTGGCGCACCTCGGCGAGGAACGCCTCGTCGGTCCGCTCGACGTACGCCGCCCGCTTGCCGCAGACGACGGCGCCGACGTCCGCGCCGTCCGCGGCCAGCCGCCGCACCGTGCGCGCCAGCTCCGCCGCGACCGTCCCGTCCAGCGGGTCGGAGGCGAGTTCCACGCCGTCGCGGACCACGTACGTGCCGTTCTCCGCGATGAACACCATGCCGTCGGCGACCCGCTCGAACTGCCGGTACAGGGTCGCGTACTGCCGTCCGCTGGCCGGGCTGAACACCACCCCGCGGCGGCGCAGCCCGGCGAGCACCGGCCACAGTCCGTCGGGAATCCGCTTGGCGTCGTCCAGCAGCGTCCCGTCCATGTCGGTGACGATCAGCCGGATGTCGGCGGGCCCGGCGGGCGGCGCGGCGGTGTCGGACAGGGGGGCGGGTATCGCGGGCATGTCGTGCTTCCGGTCGGGTGCGGGGATACCGGTCCAGTGTTCCTCATCCGCCCGGCGGGCCCGGAACCGCCGGGGTGATCCGTCACCCGGGACAGCGCGATCACCGGCAGGCACAATGACGGCGGAGAAACGCATGTGAGAAGGGGCGGACAGGTGGGCGAGGGGCGCTTCCCGGCGACCGGGACGGCACGGCTGGACACGAGCGTGGCGCACAACGCGCGGGTCTGGAACCACTGGCTGGGCGGCAAGGACAACTACGAGGTCGACCAGCGGGTGGGCGAGCAGATCGCCGGGATGTTCCCGGTGATCCGGGCCGTGGCCCGCGCGGACCGGGAATTCCTGGGCCGGGCGGTGCGCTTCCTGGCCGCCGAGCGCGGGATACGGCAGTTCCTCGACATCGGCACCGGCCTGCCCACCGCCGACAACACCCACGAGACGGCCCAGCGGATCGCCCCCGAGTCCCGGATCGTGTACGTCGACAACGACCCGATCGTGCTGGTGCACGCCCGCTCGCTGCTGACCAGCTCGCCCGAGGGCGCCACCGACTACCTCGACGCCGACGTGCGCGACCCGGACGCCGTCGTGCGCGGCGCCGCCCGGACCCTCGATCTGGACCGGCCGGTCGCGGTGATGATGCTGGGCATCCTGAACTTCGTACCGGACACCGGCGAGGCCCGGGAGATCGTGCGGCGGATCATGGCGGCGGTCCCCTCCGGCAGCTGTCTGGTGCTCACCCACCCGACCTACGACGCCGAGGCGGGCGGCGCGGGCAACGTCGCCGCGATGGAGTTCTGGAACGCCCACGCCACCCCGCCGATCACCGCCCGCAGCCGCGAGGGGATCGCCGGCTTCCTCGACGGCCTGGAGCCGGTCGAGCCCGGGCTGGTGCCGTGCTCGCGGTGGCGCGCCGCGGCGGAGGCCGCCGTGGTGCCGCAGTACGGCGCGGTCGCCGTGAAACCCTGACACCGGGCCCGGCCGTCCCCCGCCGGCCGGGCCGTCGAGGAGGACACATGACCACACTCGCCGACCCCCGGCCCGGCGGCCGCCCCGGCGACCTGGACCGGGTGCCCGCCCTCACCGCGGACCTGGCGTCCCGGGGCGTGCACGGCATCGTCCTGGCGTATGTGGACACGGCGGGCGTCTGCCGGGTCAAGACCATCCCGACGGCCCGGCTGGAGGCGGCCGTGGCCTGGGGGGTCGGCATGTCGCCGGTGTTCGACACGTTCCTCGCGGACGACTCCGTCGTCACCACCGGCGCCCTCGGCTCCCCCGACGGCGACCTCAGGCTCTACCCCGACCTGGACCACCTCGTACCGCTGGCCGGGCAGCCCGGCTGGGCGTGGGCGCCGGTGGACCGGATCACCCAGGAGGGCGCGCGGCACCCCGGCTGTGCCCGGACCTTCCTGCGCCGGACCGTCACCGACGCCGCCGACCGCCACGGCCTCACGTTCAGGGCGGCGATCGAGATCGAGTGGGCCGTCGGCGCCGGCTCCGCGCCCGCCGGCGAGTTCCTCCCGGCGGCCACCGGACCGGCCTACGGCGCCGTCCGGCAGGTGGAGCTGAGCGACTACACCGCCGAACTGCTGGCCGCGCTCGCCGCCCAGGGCGTGGACGTCGACCAGATCCACCCCGAGTACGCGCCCGCGCAGTTCGAGGTGTCGGTGGGCGCGCTGGACCCGGTGGCGGCGGCCGACCGCAGCGTGCTGGTGCGGCAGACCATCCGGGCGGTGGCCCAGCGGCACCGGCTGCGGGTCTCCTTCGCGCCCGCCTACCTCCCCGAGGGGGTCGGCAACGGCGGCCATCTGCACCTGTCCTGCTGGCGCGACGGGGCGAACCTGCACTCCGGCGGCGAGGGCCGGTACGGCATGACGGCCACCGCCGAGTCGTTCCTCGCCGGGGTCCTCGCCCATCTGCCCGGCCTGACCGCGGTGACCGCGCCGAGCCCGGCCAGCTATCTGCGGCTCCAGCCCTCCCAGTGGGCGGGGGTGTTCACGGCCTGGGGCCGGGAGACCCGCGAGGCCGCCCTGCGGATCGTCACCGGCACCGCCGGCCGCCGGGACCAGGACGCCAACATGGAGGTCAAGCCCGTCGACCTGGCCGCCAACCCGTATCTGGCCCTCGGCTGCGTGATCGCCGCCGGCCTCGACGGCGTCTCGGCGGGCCGCCCGCTGCCCGGGGAGATCACCGGCGACCCGGTACGGTACGGCCCCGACGAGGCGGCGGCGCTGGGCGTGCGGCGGCTGCCGCGGTCGCTGCCGCGGGCCGTGGAGGAGTTCCGCGCGGACCCGGTGCTGCGGGCCGCGCTGGGCCCGCACCTCGCCGACGCCGTGTGCGCCGTACGGCTCGGTGAGGCGGCGGCCGCCGAGGGGCTCACCCCCACCGCGCTGGCGGCGGCCTACCGCTGGGCGTACTGACCGTGGCCGCCCAGGGGCCGGTCCACGAGGCCCTCGCCGCGCTGCCTCTGGTGGACCACCACTGCCATGGGGCGGTGACCGCGGACCTGGCCGCCGACGCGTTCGCGTCCCTGCTCACCGAGGGCACGGCCTGGCCCGGCGTCTCCCCCTTCGACACCCCTGCCGGCGTGGCCGTGCGCCGGCACTGCGCGCCCCTGCTGGACCTGCCCCGGCACGCGCCGCCCGCCGACTACGTGGCCCGGCGCGCGGAGCTGGGCTGGCGGGAGGTCAACCGCCGCTTCCTGACGGCGGCCGGGGCCGGGGTGTTCTGCGTGGACACCGGGTTCGCCCCGCACCCGGTCACCACGCCCGCCGAGCTGGCGGCGGCGGCCGGCGCCACCGCCTGCGAGGTGGTACGGCTGGAGCGGGTCGCCGAGGCGGTGGCCGCGCGGGGCGTGGAGGCGGACGAGTACGCGGCGGTGTTCCGCGCCGCCGCCGAGGAGTCCGTACGGCGGCCGGGCGTGGTGGCGGTGAAGTCGGTCGCGGCCTACCGCACGGGCTTCGCCCTCGATCCCGAGCGTCCCACGGACGCCGAGGTGACCCGGGCGGCCCGGCACTGGGCGGCGCGGGGCGGACGCCTCGCCGACCCGGTGCTGGTGCGGCACCTGCTGTGGACCGCCGTCGACCTGGGGCTGCCGCTGCAGCTGCACACCGGGTTCGGCGACGCGGACCTGCGGCTGCACCGCGCCGACCCGGCCCTGCTCACCGACTGGCTGCGCCGGACGGCCGGCACGGTCCCGGTGCTGCTGCTGCACTGCTGGCCCTACCACCGTCAAGCCGCGTTTCTCTCGGCGGTGTTCGAGCATGTGTACCTGGACGTCGGCCTCGCCCTGCACCACACCGGCCCGGCCCGCTGCCGCGCGGTGCTGGAGGAGGCACTGGAGGTGACCCCGTTCCGCAAACTGCTGTACAGCTCCGACGCCTACGGTGTGGCCGAGTTCCACCACCTGGGCGCCCTGTGCTTCCGCCGGGGCCTTGCCGGTCTGCTGCAGGACCGGGTGGACGCCGACGAGTTGAGCCTGGCCGACGCCCTGCGGATCGCCGGCTGGACGGGCCGCGACAACGCCCGCCGGCTGTACGGACCGCCCGTATCCGAACCGGCCCGCGATCCCGGCGGGCGCCCCACCCGGAAAGTATGATCAAGCAATGTCTGACATGACCGAGACCACGCCCGGCTGGCTGACCACGGACGAACTGGAGATGGCCAGGGCCCGGATGCCGATCCTGTACGTCGAGGCCGTCCCGGTGCGCGTGGACGACAGCGGCGAGGTCACCAGCATCGGACTGCTGCTGCGCATCGGCCCCGACGGCACGGTCAGCCGGACCCTGGTCTCCGGCCGGGTCCTGCACCACGAGCGGGTCCGCGACGCGCTGCTGCGCCACCTGGAGAAGGACCTCGGCCCGGTCGCGCTGCCCCGCGTCCCCGCCTCCCTCCAGCCGTTCACGGTCGCGGAGTACTTCCCGACGGCGGGCATCACTCCGTACCACGACCCGCGCCAGCACGCGGTGTCCCTGGCCTACATCGTGCCGGTGACCGGCGACTGCCGTCCCCGCCAGGACGCGCTGGACCTCGTCTGGTTCACCCCCCAGGAGGCCGCCTCCCGAGCCGTGCAGAGCGAGATGCCGGGCGGGCACGGCGTGCTGCTGAAGCAGGCGCTGGCGCACGTGGGCCTGGTGTCCTGAGCCCATCCGGGGCATGGCCGGCACCTGGCCGCGGCGTGTACCCGGGATGACTATCGTGTGCGCCGACAGGGTGAGGCGATCGTGGCCGGGAGTACGCGTGCGGGAGACGGGCCGACTGCCGCTGCCGTTGCGGGAGGACGGGCGGCGGTGGAGCACGGTGGCCGCCGAGCGCAGTGTGCTCGGCGTCGTGCACAACATCACGTCCGCCACCCGGCTGCTGGATCTGCTGGCCGTCTTCGAGGGCGACGAGCGGATCCAGGTCTTCTTCACGCGTACCGGTTCCTCCGAACTCGACGGCGGGACGGAGGAATTCCTCGCCTCGCGCGGAATGGCGCGGATCTCCTGGCAGGAGGCGCTGTCCCAGCCGTTCGACCTCGCCGTGGCCACGAGTCGCGGCGGGGAGTTGCACAGGCTGCCCTTTCCGCTCATAGGCGCGCCCCACGGGGCTGGGTACAACAAGGTTCTGAGCCGGGAGCCACAAGCCGGGGGCCGGAAGCCGGGAGCGTTCGGGCTGACGGCGGAGTGGCTGGTCCATGAGGGGCGGGTCGTTCCGGCCGCGATCGTACTGTCCCACGACGAGCAGCTACGGCGGCTCGCGGACGGCTGCCCCGAGGCGGTTCCCCGCGCCGTCGTCGCCGGAGACCCCTGCCTCGACCAGCTCCAGGCCGGCCTGCCCTTCCGGGCGGCGTACCGGCGCGCCCTCGGCCTGCTGCCCGGCCAGCGCCTGGTGGTCGTCTCCTCGACCTGGGGCCGTGACTCGGTGCTCGGCACGCCCGGGGCCGAGGTGCTGCGCCGCGCGCTCGCGGAACTCCCGGCCGACGAATTCCGCGTTCTCGCCGCTCTGCACCCCAATGCCTGGTACGGCCACGGCGCCTGGCAGATGCACCACTGGCTGGCCCCGCTGACCGGATCCGGAATGCTGCTGCCCGCGCCGGAGACCGAGATCTGGAAAGCCGCCCTGTGCGCGGCCGATTTCCTCGTCGGCGACCACGGATCGCTCACCCTGTACGGCACCGCTTTGGGAATTCCGGGCGTTTTCGGTGCCTTCGACGATTCCGCCGTCGCCCCCGGCTCCCCCATGCACCGTCTCGGCCGGCTCCTCCCCCGACTCTCCCGCGCCGTACCGCTGCTCCCCCAGCTGCTGCGCGCGGCCCGCACCCAGCCGGACGACTCCGAGCTGGCCGCGCTGCGGCGAAGCGTGACATCGGTACCCGGCGAGTCTGCCCGGCGACTGCGCCGGCTGTTCTACACCTGGCTGAAGCTCCCGGAGCCCGCGCGTCCGGCGGCCACCCGCGCGATACCCGTTCCCGTTCCCGGCGCCGCCGCGCCCCGGCTCCCCCAGCTGCCGGCCGCCCTCGTCACCGCCACCGTCGCCGAGGAGGGCGAACCGGACGGCGGTCTCACGATCCGGGTCCGGCGTTTCCCGGCCGCGGCGCAGCGCGTCCAGCGCCGGCACCTCGTCGGCGCCCATCTCGCCGCCGACCCGGACGACCCCGACCCCCGCTGGCCGCGCTCCGCCGACGTGCTCCTGGTACCCGCCGAGCGCGGGCTGCTCCCGGACGACGTGAGCGGGTCGCACCTCGCCCGGCGCTTCCCCGGGCATGCTCTGGTGGCCGTCGAGGAGACCGGTCACGGCTGCACGGCACGGTTCGCCGACGGTGCCCGGCTCCGGGCCCGCTGGACCGCGTGCCCGGCCTGGGCGTCGTTCGCCGTCGCCGCCTCGGCCGCGCACGCCTGGGTACGCTCCGGCACGGTCCCGCTCCGGCCCGGCATCCGAGCGTGCGTCACCGTGCTGGCCGGCGACCATCCCGAGGCCGGGCTGGTCGAGTTCACCGTCCGCTGAGCGCGTGGGGCCGGTGCGGGGCGGGCGCCGGGCCTCCTCCGCGCGCGGGCCGCGGTCCTGGTCGAACAGCGTGCTGACGGCGGCCCGGTGCTCGTCCCCCAGATGCCGGTGGACGTCGCCGCGCAGCAAGCGCGCCACCGCGTGTCTTGCCGGCGTTGAGCGCGCTGTCCCGTCCGTCCCCCGGCCGCCGGAACCGCTCGCGGGCCTGCCGCGGGCGGCCCAGCTTCACCAACCCGAGCGCCTCCGGCGCGCTGGACTCCGTATGGCCCTCTCCCTCCCCGGGCAGGTGTCCTCACCGCGCACCGGTCCTCGTGCCGTCCGGTGGCATGGGCGAGGCGGACCGCGGTGAGCAACTCGTGGCGGCACCGGGCGAGTTAGCGTTCGGCGCGGGTGCCGTCCTCGGGGGTGTGCCGTACGACGGGGTAGGCGTGGCCCGGGGTCATGGCGCCGGCGGAGGACAGCGTCGCCCCAGCCCGGTCACGGCTCGCGGCCCATCAGACTCAGGACGGTGCGGGCGAGACGGGCCAGGACACTGTCGGTGAGGGGCTCCCGCTCCAGCCGAAACCACCCACTCCCGCGGGGGCAGGTACCGCGACAGCACACGGCGGCCGCTGCCGGTGAGGGCAGGGCCGCCTTTTCGTGTCCGGTGTGACCCGGCCCCGGTGGGCCGGTTCCCGCGCTCAGGACTCGGGGGCCGGCCGGGGGATCAGGGCGTGTACGATCCCCGCCACCAGGGCGATGCCGGCGCCGGTCAGGCACAGGGCCCGGGCGGTGATGTCGTGGTCGACGAGGATGCCGCCGAGGGCCGCCCCGAGGGCCTGGCCGAGGTAGATGCCGGAGGAGTTGAAGGAGATGACGACGCTGGGCAGCGTCGGCACCAGTGCGGTCAGCCGGTGGTTGTTCGGGGTGGACACGGCCCAGCCCGCGGCGCCGTTGAGCGCCATGACGATGATGACGGGCACGAGCGAGGTGGTGACCGTCAGCAGGGCCAGGGTGGCGATCAGCAGGACGATGGCGCAGGTGAGGGTGCGCGTGGCGCCCAGCCGGTCGGTGAGGAAGCCGCTGCCGAAGGAGCCGAAGATGCCGCCGAAGCCCCAGGCGAGCAGCGCCGCCGCGAGGGCGGTGCCGTGGATGTGGGCGATCTGGGCGAGCACGGTGGCGGTGTAGGTGTAGACCATGATGCTGGCGCCGCTGGCCAGGAGCATGAACAGGACCATGACCACGACCCGGCGGTTGGCCAGGACGGCGAACCGCTGGGCGAGGGGGATCGCCGGCGGGATCGGCAGGGCCGGCAGTACCGCGAGGACGCCGAGCAGCGCGAGGGCGCCGACGGCGGCGACGAAGACGAGGCTGGCCTCCCAGGACACGTGCTGGCCGATGGCCGTGCCGACGGGGACGCCGAGGACGGTTCCGACGGTGAGTCCGCCGAGGATCACCGACAGCGCGCGGCCCCGGGCGGCGGGGCCGGCGAGCGCGGCCGCCGCGGCGGAGGCGTTCGGGGTGTACAGCGCGGCGCCCAGGCCGGCGACGACCCGCGCCACCAGCAGCAGGGTCAGGTTCGGCGCGGCGGCGGAGGCGAGGTTGGCCACGGTGAACAGGGCGAGGGCGGCCGCCAGCAGGGGCTTGCGGGGCAGCCGGCTGGTCAGGACGGCGAGGAAGGGCGCCGCCAGGCCGTAGGTCAGGGCGAACGCGGTGATGGTCTGTCCGGCGGCGCCGGTGGAGACGTGCAGGCCGCCGGCGATCTGGGGCAGGATGCCGGCCAGGACGAAGGAGTCCGTGCCCATGGCGAAGGAACCGAGGGCGAGGACGGCGACGGGTCCTCCCCAGGCGGGTGCGGACGGGGACGCCTCGGCGGGGCTGTTCGTGCCCTTGGTAGTCGATTCTGTGCTCACACCAAGAGAGTGCGGCGCCCGGCGACAGGGGTACAGAGGGGCAATCATGCTGGTGTAATGACCACCAGGACACGGCGCGGAGGGGATGCTTGGATGGCCGGCATGCAGCGAGAGTTACTGGCGGCGTTCCTGAGGTCCCGGCGGGAATCGCTCTCCCCCGAGCAGCTCGGGCTGAACCCGGGGTCCCGGCGCCGTACCCCGGGACTGCGCCGGGAGGAGGTCGCCCAGCTCTCCGGGGTGAGCCTGACCTGGTACACCTGGCTGGAGCAGGGCCGGGACATCCGGGTGAGCCGGCAGGTTCTGGAAGCCCTCGCGCAGACGCTGCGGCTGACCCCGGCCGAGCGGCGCCACCTGTTCACCCTGGCGGAGACGGCGCTGCCCGCCGAGGATCCGCAGCCGACGGCGGTGAACCCGACCCTGCGCAAGCTGGTGGAGACGCTCGACCCCAACCCGGCGCATGTCATCAACGACTGCTGGGACGTGCTGGCCGCCAATCGCGCCTACGCCTCGCTGGTCGGCGGCCTCGAACAGCTGCCGCAGGAGGAGCGGAACAGCATCTGGCTGCTGTTCACCCGTCCGCAGATGCAGGCGCTGCTGGTGGACTGGCAGCACGAAGTCCGTGACATCCTCGGCCAGTTCCGCATCGCCGTCGGCCGTCATCCCGACGATCCGCGGACCGCCGCGCTCATCGACACCCTGAACAGGTCGAGCAGTCAGTTCCGTGCCCTGTGGTCCGAGCATCCGGTGCGGGCGTTCCGGCCGACCATGAAGCGCTTCAGCCATCCGACGGCCGGGCGGCTCGATCTGAACTACACCAAACTGGACGTGGCGGATGCCCCGGGCCAGCATCTGGTGGTGTTCATGCCCGCCTCCGAGGAGGACGAGCGGGGGCTGGCACGGCTCGTCGCCGAGGCCCCGCAGGCGGCCCTGCTGTAGCAGGGCCGCGGACGGCGCGCGCCGTCCGCGTGAAACCGCCTGCCGTTTTCCCGGCACCGCCTGTCGCCACGGCGGTTGTTCCCGCGCGTACAGTCCCGGGCGCGCGGGCCGCTCGGCGCGCACCCACCCGCTCGGCGCGCACCGGCCCGCTCCGGCTGACGACGCCAGGTCCGGCCTCCCCCGCGCCGGCCCTTCATTCCGCCATATGACAAGCCATCATCGCTCCAACCTGCATATTTGACAGACGACTTGACTCCACATGACAGAGACTGTTGAATTCTTGGTATCGACAAGTCGGCCTGGAGGGCGGAGCAAGCGATGGGGGACGACAGTACGGTCGCGATCATCCTGGCCGGCGGACGAGGGGAGCGGGCGAAGCCCATCACCCTGCAGTCCGCCGACTACATCCGCAGCAAAGCGCTCATTCCGTTCGCCGGCAGGCCGCTGATCGAGTGGATCGTCGAGGCCTGCCGTGACCAAGGCATCCGTCGCTTCTACGTAGTCGCGCAGGGGGTGGAGAACCGCAGCCAGATCAAGCTGGTGCTCGGCCACGGCGAGCGGTACGGAGTGGAGATCGACTACTCACGGGCCCGCTTCGACCCGTACAACGTGGGATCGGGCGCGGCCACCCTGCACAACCTGGAGCAGTGGAACCTGACGGGTACCGCGCTCGTCCTCCCCGTCGACTCGCTGTTCGAGTTCTCGCTGGACAGGCTGCTCGCCGCCCAGCGGGACACCGACGCCGTGGTCACCGTGGCCGCCGTGTCCCGTACCCCCGAGGAGATCGCCGGCAAGTACGGCGTCATGCGCACCACCTCCCGGCGCCTGGTCTGCGGCTTCCTCGAGAAGCCCCAACTCTCCGTCATCGAGCGGGAGTTCCCCGAGATCACCCAGCCGCAGGGGCCGCGCTCCCTGGCCACCAACGCCGGGATGTACCTCATCGACTGCGCCCGGCTGCGGCTCGCCGCACGCACCCCGGAACTCATCCGCCTCGCCCAGCAGCGCCTGGACTGGGGCAACGACCTGCTGCCCCGCCTCGTCGGCCTCGGGCACCCGGTGGCCGTCGAACCCATCGCACGCCTGGGCGACCTCGGCAACATCCGCGACTACCTGGGCACGATCAGCGACGCGCTCGGCGGCCTGTACCCGCAGATGGACCACGCCCTGGGCACCCCGCTCAGCACGGACCCGCGGTACTGGATCCACGAGTCCAGTCTGCGTTCCAAGGACCACATCACCGGCACCACACTCGCCCAGAAGATCGCCGAGGGCAGCGTCGCCATCGGTCCCGGCGTGCGCATCGGCCGGCACGTGGAGATCGGCGCCGGTGTCCGGCTGCGCGCCACCGACGTCGGGGACGGCGTCGACCTGCACGAGGGCGCCCAGGTCGAGGGCAGCGTGCTCGGCGACTCCGCCGTCATCGGAGCCTACGCCCACATCAGCGACTCCTACGTGGGCCCGATGGTGCAGGTGCACTCCGACGTCCGCGACCCGGTCCGCCTCGAAGCCCTGTCCGCCGTCGGCGACGGCGCCCAGCTGTGGTCGGGGACCCGGCTCTCCGGCGTCAGCGTCTATCCGCGGCTGCGCGTGCCGGCCGTCTCCGGTGTGCCCAGCGGCACCCAGCTCACCAGTTCGGACGACATCTTGCAGTGGGTGTGAACCGCGCCCCTGTCCCCCTCAGGAGAGCTCACGTGAACACTGCCATCGCTGTGATCGGCGGCACCGGCCGGGTCGGCCGGATCGTCACCCGAAAGCTCCTCGACCGCGGTGAGACCGTCCACGTCATCGGCCGCAGCAAGCAGCGCGCACAGCGCCATCTGCCGCCCCGCGCCCAGTTCTTCCTCGGCGACGTCCGCGACCCGGAGTCCCTGTCCCTGCCGCTGCGCGGCTGCTCCGCCGTCGTCTACACCGTGGAGCCGGGCACCGACACCACCGGCCCCGACAGCCCCCGCAGCACCCTCCACTCCGGCGTGCTCAACACCCTCGACGCGCTGCTGCGCCAGGACGGCACCGGGCAGGCCCACTTCGTCCTCGTCAGCCAGCGGCACGTGACCCGTCCCGAGCACCCGATGAACGCCTACGGCCGGATGCTCGACTGGCGGCTGGCCGGCGAGAACGCGGTCCGCGCCTCCGGACTCGACTACACCATCGTCCGCCCGGGCTGGCTGACCGACCGCGCCGAACGCGCCGACGACGGCCGCGTCCTCCTGGAGCAGGGCGACCGCAGGGACGGCTATGTCGCCCTGCAGGACGTGGCCGAGGCCTGCGTCCAGGCCCTGTACTGCCCGTCCGCGAAGGGGCTGACCTTCGAGATGCGGGGCGGCGCGGGCAGCGCCCCCGGCGACTGGGAGGAACTGTTCGCCGGGCTCAGCGCGGACGAGACCGCCCCGCTGCGGGCCCCGGCCTGAGCGCTCACCCCCCGACACCGCACCAGCACCCCCCACTTGTCGCGAAACCGGAGACCACCATGACCGAGGCGCCGCAGATCTCGCCGGGACGCCCCCAGCCGCTGGGTTCCACCGTCGTCGACGGCGGAGTCAACTTCTCCGTCTTCTCGGAGCACGCCACCCGCGTCGACCTGCTCCTCTTCGACAAGTGCGACGACCCGCAGCCCTCGCGGACCATCCGCCTCCACCCGGACAAGCACCGCAGCTTCCACTTCTGGCACTGCCATGTCGCCGGGATCGGCGCCGGGCAGGTCTACGCGTACCGCATGGACGGACCGCGCGATCCCAAGCGGACGGGCACCCGCTTCGACCACCGCAAGGTGCTGCTCGACCCCTACGCCCGCGCCAACATCAACTCCCGCTGGAACCGGACGCTGGCGATCGGCGCGCAGGACAACGTCGAGACGTGCATGCGCAGCCTCGTCGTCGACCTGGACGACTACGACTGGGAGGGCGACCGGCCGCTGCGCACGCCGATGGAGGACACGGTCATCTACGAGACGCACGTGCGCGGCCTGACCGCCTCCCCCACCGCACGCGTCGCGCACCCCGGCACGTTCTCCGCCGTCGTGGAGAAGATCCCGCACCTCAAGCGGCTCGGCATCACCGCCGTCGAACTGCTGCCCGTCTTCGACTTCGACGAGACGCACGTCCTGCGCAACGGCCCGGACGGCACCCCGCTGCACAACTACTGGGGCTACGACCCGTACGGCTTCTTCGCGCCGCACACCGGCTACTGCACCTCACCCCACCTGAACACGCACATCACCGAGTTCAGGGACATGGTGAAGGCGCTGCACAAGGCCGGCATCGAGGTGATCCTCGACGTGGTCTTCAACCACACCAGCGAGGGCAATGAGTTCGGCCCGACCATCAGCTTCCGCGGCCAGGCGAACGAGGCGTACTACCACCTGTGGCCGCAGGACCGCAGCCACTACATGGACTTCACCGGCTGCGGCAACGCGGTCAACGCCAACCACCCCTTCGTCGCCAAGTTCATCATCGAGTCCCTGGAGTACTGGGTCACCGAGCACCATGTCGACGGCTTCCGCTTCGACCTGGCCTCCGAGCTCTCGCGCGGCGACCAGGGCTACGAGATGGCGGTGCCGCCGGTCCTGTGGGCGATCGAGCTGTCCAAGGTGCTCGCCGAGACGAAGATCATCGCCGAGCCGTGGGACGGCGGCGGCCTCTACCAGGTGGGCCGCTTCCCCGGAAAGCGCTGGGCGCAGTGGAACGGGCCGTTCCGGGACGACGTGCGGCGCTTCGTGCGCGGTGACGCCGGTGTCGTCGGCGACCTCGCCAAGCGGCTCGGCGGCTCCGAGGACCTGTTCGGGCCGCAGAACGAACTGCCCACCAACAGCATCAACTTCGTCACCTGCCACGACGGCTTCACCCTCAACGACCTGGTGAGCTACGACCACAAGCACAACTACGCCAACGGCGAGGCCGACACCGACGGAGCGGACGAGAACTTCAGCTGGAACTGCGGGGCCGAGGGCCCCAGCGACGATCCCGAGGTGGAGCGCCTGCGGGTGCGGCAGATCAAGAACCTGCTGTCGGTGCTGATGCTCAGCAGGGGTGTGCCGATGCTGCTCGCCGGCGACGAGTTCCGCAACACGCAGAACGGCAACAACAACGCGTACTGCCAGGACAACCCGACGTCCTGGCTCGACTGGGACCAGGCCGCGAAGGAGGAGGAGACCTTCGAGTTCACCCGGCGCCTGATCGAGCTGCGCCGCCGCTACCGCACCTTCCGCGCACCCCGTTTCTACACCGGGCGCCTCAACTCCCGGCATCTGCCGGACATCACCTGGCACGGCACGCGCCTGGAGCAGCCCGGCTGGGAGGACACCAACGCCCGCGTCCTGGCCTGCACGTTCGGCGGGTTCGACGGCGATCCCGACCTGCATCTGATGCTCAACATGTACCACCTGGGCCTCGACTTCGAGCTGCCGCGGATCCGCGGCCACCGCTGGCACCGCGTCCTGGACACCGCCCAGGCCGGCCCGCGGGATCTTCTTCCGGCCGGCCAGGAGGAGCCGCACGACGACCACACCTTCCACGCCCACGGCCGCAGCGTCGTGCTGCTCGCGGCCCTGCCTGACGCGAAGGACAACCCCCGATGAGTGGATCCGCCGCACGTCGCCGCACGTTCTCCGACACACTCGCCGGTTACGTCACCTACTTCAGCCCCACAGGCCGCCGCTTCGGCCTGCGCACCTCGGACGGCCGGGAGTTCACCGTCCACCTGCCGCGCAACGTCGCCTCCCGCATCGTACGCAACCTCGGTGACCCGTACCGCGACACCACCGGGGCCACCCTGGACATGCTCGCCGAGGGCCGTTACGTCTTCGCGTACGGCATCTGCTACGAGTGGGGCGACGGCGAGCGGTTCGAGGCCAAGGAGATCACCTTCCCCGAGGAGCACCGCGGTTCCTACGTCTTCGAGCACCCGGCCTGGTGGGTCCAGCAGGCCGCCGCCATCGCCGACTTCTACCTGCGCGGGCACTTCCCCGACGGCAAGTACGACTGGCGCAACTTCCGCACCAACCTGACGCTGCACGGCACCCACCTGCCGGACTTCGACGGCGCGGACGTACGCCAGGAGACCGACACCATCTCGCGGCTCGTGTACGGCCTGTCGACCGCGTATCTGCTCACCGGCGAGGACCGCTTCCTGGACGCGGCCGAGTCGGGCACGGAGTACCTGCGCGAGCACATGCGGGTCGCCGACGACCAGGACGGGGTCGTCTACTGGTACCACGGGATCGACGTCACACCGGCCGGCCACCGCAAGGTCTACGCCTCCGAGTTCGGCGACGACTTCGACGCGATCCCGATCTACGAGCAGATCTACGCGCTCGCCGGCCCCACCCAGACGTACCGCGTCACCGGTGACCCGCGGATCCTCAACGACATCGACCGTACGGTCGCGCTGTTCGAGCAGTTCTTCCGGGACCGGGAGCACGGCGGGTTCTTCTCGCACCTCGATCCGATCACGCTCGACCCGCACGCCGACTCGCTCGGCCCCAACCGGTCGCGCAAGAACTGGAACTCGATCGGCGACCACGCCCCCGCGTACCTGATCAACGCGTACCTGGCCACCGGCCGGGAGGACTTCGCGGCGCTCCTGGAGGAGACCGCGGACACCATCGTGGAGCGCTTCCCCGACGAGCCGAACAGCCCGTTCGTGCAGGAGCGGTTCCACGCCGACTGGTCGCCCGACCGCACCTGGGGCTGGCAGCAGGACCGGGCCGTCGTCGGTCACAACCTGAAGATCGCCTGGAACCTCATGCGCATCACGTCCCTGGTGGACAAGGAGGGTTACCGGACCCTCGCGGAGCGCATCGGCGAGATCATGCCCGCCGTCGGCAGCGACCAGCTGCGCGGCGGCTGGTACGACGTGGTGGAGCGCAAGGCCGACCCGGACGGCGGCATGCACCGCATGGTGTGGCACGACCGCAAGGCCTGGTGGCAGCAGGAACAGGCGATCCTGGCCTATCTGATCCTCGCGGGCCTCACCGACGATCCGGAGCACCTGCGCCTGGCCCGTGAGGCGGCCTCGTTCCACAACGCCTTCTTCCTCGACTACGACGACGGCGGCGTGTACTTCAACGTGCTGGCCAACGGCATCCCGTACCTGCTCGGCACCGAGCGGCTCAAGGGCAGCCACTCCATGGCCGGCTACCACTCCCTGGAGCTGTGCTACCTGGCCGCCGCCTACACCGGCCTGCTCATCAGCAACGACACGCTGACCCTGCACTTCCGGCCGCGGCCGCACGACCTGCCCGGCCGCACCCTGCGCGTCGCGCCGGACCTGCTGCCGGCCGGGGCGGTGGAGCTGACCGGGGTGTGGGTGGACGGCCGTCCGTACCACAACTTCGACGCCAAGGAA
Source organism: Streptomyces sp. NPDC038707 (assembly GCF_040636485.1). Classification (NCBI taxonomy): domain Bacteria; kingdom Bacillati; phylum Actinomycetota; class Actinomycetes; order Kitasatosporales; family Streptomycetaceae; genus Streptomyces; species Streptomyces sp. NPDC038707. The sequence continues at coordinate 77,603 of NZ_JBEZUP010000012.1, read as the reverse complement.
CTCACCGTCCGGCTGCCCGAGGGCGACGAACCGGTGCGCGTGCGCGTCGAACTGGAGCCGGCCCGGATGCGCCTGCGGATGCGCACCGAGCTGCAGGGCGGCACCGCGCACGTGCACTGCTCCGGCGTCATCGACACCGCGGAGCTGACGAAGTTCCGGCGGGTCCTGGCCGAGGTGATGGCGGCCGAGCCGCAGCGCGTGGAGTTCCACCTGTGCGACGTCGGCGCGATGAGCCGGCCCGCCATCAACGAACTCCTCTTCCAGCGCACCAAGGCGGGGCTCGACACCGACTTCGTCATCGTGGGCTGCGCCCTGCCCGACGTCGCGGACGCCCTGCTCGCCACCGATGCCTTCCTCCTGGAGGGCGGGGACGCGTGCGCTCATGACTGAATCCCTTCTCCCACCCCTTGTTCCGCACCGTCCCGGGAGCACTGTGTCCTCTCCGACTCCCCTCTCCGCGCCCTTCCCCCTGTCCTTCCAGGCGTACTGCGGCGACCTGTTCCGTGAGCTCGCCCGCTCCGACCAGCGGCGCTGGGGCGAGGTGTATCTGCGCGGCCTGCTGTCCGTACCGGGCCGCAAGACGCCGACCCGGATCTCCGAGCACGTGCTCGGGCGGCCAGCCGTGCAGCAGCTCCAGCAGTTCGTGCACCAGAGCCCCTGGGAGTGCGGGCCGGTACGCCGGCGGACGGCACAGCGCCACGCGGACGCCTTCGCCGTCGAGGCCTGGTCGGTGGACGAGGTGGTCTTCGTCAAGAACGGCGACCGCTCGGTGGGCGTCGCCCGCCAGTACGCCCCCTCCCAGGAGCGGACCGTGAACTGCCAGCTCGCCTGCGCCGTCTCCCTGGTGGGCGCGGGCGGTGGCCTGCCGGTGAACTGGCGGCTGCTCCTCCCGCCGCGCTGGGACGGCGACGAGCGGCTGCGCCAGGCCGCGCACCTGCCCGCGCACGAGCAGTCGAGGCCCCGCTGGAAGTACGTCCTGGAGGCGGTCGACGAGATGACGGAGGAGTGGCTGCTCGATCCGCGTCCCATCCTCGCGGACTGGCGCCACGAGTCCGAGACCGATCCGCTGCTGCGCGGACTGGAGGCGCGCGGCCTCGGCTATCTCGTCCAGGTGTCGCCGCGCACCGCGGTCACCATGCCGCGGCCGCACTCGGCGCTGCCCGCGGTGCGCGGCACGGTCGCCGACCTCGCCGCGCACGTGGCCCGGCGCACCGAGCGCACCCCGGTGAGCTGGCAGGACCCGGTCACCGAGCGCAGACACCGCTCGCAGTTCCTGTCCACGCCCGCGCTGCTGTGCGCGGAGCCGACGGCCGGCCGGACCGCCCCCGCGCACCGGCCGGGCCCGCGGTACCTGGTCACGGACTGGCCGTTCGGGCGGCCCGAGCCCCGGGCGTACTGGCTGACGAACCTGCCGGCCCGGCGGCTCGCCGAGGCGCTGCCGCTGGCCCAGTTGCGGTCGCTGGCCGACGCGGGCCTGCGCCGGCTGCACGAGGACTTCGGGCTCGGTGACTTCGAGGGCCGGTCGTTCCGCGGCTGGCACCACCACGTGACGCTCGCGTCGGCCGCGCTCGGCTACGCGGCGCTGGGCGCGGCCGCGCCCAGCCCCCGGCGGGTGCTCAGCGGCTTCGCCGTCTGATCCCTGCCCGCGGCGTCTGTCCGGTGGCGGTCCTCCGCCACCGGACAGACGCGTGTGGCGCGGCTACCGCGTCCGACCCGCCCGGGTCCAGCCGACCTTCGTCCAGTCGATGTCACCGAGCCCGGGGACCCCGTAGTTGGCGAGCCCCGTGCGGACCGCCATCATCTGCGGGCGCTGGTACAGCTCGATGTCGTGGCCGAGGCGCCAGATCTCGGCGTCCGCCTGGTTGTAGAGGGCGGTGGCGCGGGTCTTGTCGAGGGTGCTCGCGGCCTGGCGCAGCAGCCTGTCGACGGTGGCGTCGCCGACCCTGCCGTAGTTGGAGAAGGACTCGGTGCCGCGCGGCCGTTCGTAGATCGACAGGACGTCGCTGGGGTAGGTGAGGCCGACGAAGCGCAGGATGGCCAGGTCGAAGTTGCCCTGGTCCAGGTACTTCGCGGTGTAGTCGTTCGCGGGCACCTTCACGATGTCGACCTCGATGCCGGCCTGGCGGAGCATCGACTGCAGCAGCTGGGAGAGATCGAGGCCGAGGCGGTTGGTGGCCGTGCTGACCACGAACCGGAGCCGCAGCTCCCTGCCGTCCTTGACGCGGGGTCCGCCCTCGCCCTGCCGCTTCCAGCCCGCCCTGTCGAGGATGCGGCACGCCTCGGCGAGGTCGTACGTGCCCCAGGCGCCGGAATGGTCGGCGTATCCCGGCTGGTTGGTCATGAAGATGTGGTTGCCGAGCAGCGGCACCCCGACGGGCAGCCCCGCGGCGGCGACGCGCGCCAGCGCCCGCCTGTCCACGGCGCGCTGGACGGCGTGTCTGACCTCGGTGTCCGCGAGCGGTCCCCGGGCGCCGTTGAGCGCGACGTGCACCTCGTCCCAGGAGGAACCGGTCCGGATCTCGCTGTCCTCGGCGTTCTTCAGCCGTACGTAGTCCTCGGTGGTCCCGGCGTCGACGGCGTCGATCTCCTTGTTGCGGAAGGCCTGCAGCGCGGCGTCGGGCAGCAGGGTGCGCAGCACGATCCGGTCGAGCCGGGGCCTCGCGCCCCACCAGTGGGGGTCGCGCACGAGGGTGGCGGTCTCGGTGGTGCTGTTGAGGGAGGCCACCCGGAACGGTCCCGCGCTGACCGGGACGCGGTCGATCCACCCCTGGTCGAACTGTGCGGGGGTGCCGGTCGCGGACGCCGGGTACAGCGGGGTGAACAGCCGGCGCCAGTCGGCGTAGGGGGTGCGGAAGACGACCTTCACCTCATGGGCGCCGGGGCCTTCGCCGACCGAGGCGATCTGGTCGTATCCGGCCGGGTCGGCGACGTGGTAGCGGGCGTCGCCGCGGCCGAGGGCCCGCCACTGGGCGGCGAAGTCGGCCGCCGCGACGGGCCGTCCGTCGGACCAGCGGGCCTCGGGGTTGAGCCGGTAGACCACGGTCTGCGGCGCGGTGCCGGTGACCTGCGCCGACAGCAGGTAGTCGGGGTCGGGTCGCGGTACTCCCTTGGCGTCCCGCTGAAAGAGCCTGGGTTCCACCAGGTCCACCAGCTGCGACACTCCGCGGGTGGCACCGTCGACCTGGTGGTAGTTGAGCTGGGCGGGCCAGGAGGGCACGCTGAGCGTGAGTGTCCCGCCGTCGCGGAGCCGGCCGACGGGTGCGGCGCCGATGCCCTGGGCTCCGTAGGCCGCCGCCGCGGTGGTCCGCTGCCCGTCCGGCCGGCCACTGCCCGCGCCGCACCCGGCGAGGACCGTCGTCGCGAGCAGTCCGAGGACGATTCCGGCACGTCGTAAGCGGTTCACAGACTCCTCCTGGGCTGTGCACAAGATCACCAAAGTATGCGAACTGACTTACGAGTCGGGCACGTTGAATCTACCATTCGCCTGAACGGCACTCTTGTACTGTGTCTGTCGCCGACCGCCGGGGGGAGGTCCATGATGGCCGGACGTGTCCTCGCGCGGGTCGCCCGCAGCCTCCTTCTCCTGGTCGTCTCGGTCCTCGTGTCCTATGTGGTCGCCTCGGCCGCGCTCAGTCCGCGCGCCTACTTCGAGGACCGCACCCCCCGTCCGCCCGCCCCGGCGGTCGACCGCGAACTGGCCGGTCTCAACCTGGACGACGGCACTCCGGTCCTCGTGCGGTTCGGGCACTGGTCGTGGCGGGCGCTCCACGGCGACCTCGGCCGCACGCTCGACGGGGAGCCGGTCGACGCGGAGTTCGGCCGGCGGGTCGGTGTCTCGGTGCGGCTGCTGCTGGTGGGGACGGTGGCGGGCACGGGGCTCGGTGTGCTCGCGGGCGTGTGGGCGGCGGTCCGCCGGGGCCGGCTGCCGGACCACGCGATGACGGTCCTGTCCTTCCTGGTCCTGTCCGTCCCCACGTTCGTGCTCGCCCTGCTGCTCAAGGACGGCGCGCTCTCCTTGAACCACGCCGTCGGCCACACGGTGATCCGTTACACGGGCGAGTCGACGCCGGGTCACGGGGGCGGCTGGGCCTCGCAGGCGGCCGACCGGGCGTCCCACCTGGTGCTGCCCGCGGCCACGGTGGCGCTCGGCGTGTTCTCCTCCTACAGCCGCTACCAGCGTGCCGCGACGCTCGACGTGCTCGCCGCCGACCATCTGCGCACGGCGCAGGCCAAGGGCCTCACTCCCGGCCGGGCCCTGTTCCGCCACGGCCTGCGGGTCTCGCTCGTCCCGATGACGACGTTCTTCTCCTTCGGCTTCCTGGCCCTGTTCACCGGCTCGGTCTTCGCGGAGCAGATCTTCGGCTGGCCCGGCATGGGCTGCTGGTTCCTGGACGCGACGCAGAAGGGCGACGTCAACTCGGTGGTCGCGGTGTGCCTGTTCGCCGCCGTGACCGTGCTGCTCGCGGGGCTGCTCGCCGACGCGCTGCTGTTCGTGCTCGACCCCCGGGTGCGCCGGTGAGACGCGTGCCGGCACGTCCGCCCGGCCTGCTCCCGGGCCTCGCGCTGCTCGCGCTGCTGCTCGTGTACGCGGGCGCCGGCCCGTACGCGGGCCCGTGCTCACCCACCGACATCGACTACGGGGCGCTGAGCGCGCCGCCGGGCGCCGGGCACTGGTTCGGCACCAACCGCATCGGGCAGGACGTGTTCGCGCAGACCGCGCGCGGCCTGCGGGAGTCGCTGCTGATCGGCCTGTCCGTGGCGCTGACGGGCACCGCGTTCGCCGCCCTCGTCGGTACGTGCGCCGGGTACGCCGGCGGCTGGACCGACCGGGCCCTGACGTTCGTGGTGGACCTGTTCCTCGTGGTTCCGGGCTTCCTCGTGCTCGTCGTGCTGGCTCCCCCGCTGCGCCGGGCGGGCTGGGCGGGGTACGCGGGGGCACTCGCCGCGCTCGGCTGGATGCTCACGGCGCGGGCGGTCCGCGGCATGGCGCTGTCCCTGCGGGAGCGCCCTTACGTCACGGCGGCCCGCTACATGGGCGTACGGCCCCTGCGCATCGTCCGCCGCCACATCCTGCCCCACATGACCTCCTTCCTGATCACCCACGCGACGGTCGCCACGGCCGGGGCGGTGATCAGCGAGGCGGGCCTGTCCTACTTCGGCTTCGGCGTGCAGCCGCCCGACGTGTCCCTGGGCACGCTGCTCGCGGACAGCACGGAGGTGGCGCTCGCCTACCCGTGGATGTTCTTCTTCCCCGCCGGCCTGCTGTTCTGCTTCGTCCTCGCGGTGAACCTGATCGGCGAGGCGCTGCGCTCCGCCCTCGACCCGTCGGCCGTGCGGGCGGAGGTCCCCGCGTGAGCACGGTGCTGGAACTACGGGACCTGCGGGTCGAGTTCGGCCCCGGCCGGGCCGCCGTACGCGGTGTGGACCTCACCCTGCGCCGCGGCGAGGTGCTCGGTCTGGTCGGCGAGTCGGGGGCGGGCAAGACCCTCACGGCGCTCGCGGCGCTCGGTCTGCTGCCGCCCGGGGCGACGGCGCGCGGGTCGGTACGGCTGCTCGGCACCGAGCTGACCGGCCTTCCCGTGCGCGACCTCGCGCGGCTGCGCGGCCGCCGGATCGCCATGGTGTTCCAGGACCCGCTGGCCGCGTTCACCCCGGTGCACCGCATCGGCGACCAGATCGGCGAGGTGCTGCGCATCCACGAACGGCCGCGCCCCACCCGGGGGTCGGCACGGCGGCGGGCGGTCGAGCTGCTCACCGGGCTGGGCGTCCCCGAGCCGGAGCGGGTGGCCCGCGCCTACCCGCACGAACTCTCCGGCGGCCTGCGCCAGCGCGCCATGATCGCGATGGCGGTCGCGGGCCGGCCGGACGTCATCGTCGCGGACGAGCCCACCAGTTCCCTCGACGTCAGCGTGCGGGCGGAGATCCTCGCCGCCCTGGACGACGCGCGGGCGGCGACCGGAGCGGCGCTGCTGCTCGTCAGCCACGACCTCGGGGTGATCGCGGGCACCGCGGACCGGGTGGCGGTGATGTACGCGGGGCGGATCGTGGAGACGGCGCCGGCGGACGACCTGTTCCGCGCCCCCCGCATGCCGTACACGGTGGGCCTGCTCGCCGCCGCGCCCCGCCCGGACGCGGTCCACGCCCTGCCCCGGATACCGGGAGCGCCGCCGGCCCCCGGGGAATGGGACGAGGGGTGCGCGTTCGCCCCACGCTGTCCGGTGGCGGGGTCCGTGTGCGCGAGCGGCCTGCCCGTGCTGCGCGTGCCCCCCGGCGGCGCGCCGGGGCACGAAGTGGCGTGTCTGCGCCCCGAGAGCACGGCCGGCCGCACGGCGGCGGACCTCTATCCCACCGCACCGCCGCCCGGACCCCGGCCCCGCTCCTCCGTGCCGGCCCTGCGCGTCACCGCCCTGGCGGCGGGCCACCGCGGGCAGCGCGCCGTCCACCACGCCGACCTCGAGGTCCGGCGCGGCGAGACGGTCGGGCTGGTCGGCGAGTCCGGCGCGGGCAAGTCGACGACCCTGGCCCGGATCATGGCGCTCGCCGCACCGGAGTCGGGCCGCGTCGAGGTCCTGGGGCAGGACACGGCCGGCCTCACCCGGACCGGGGTACGGCGCCTGCGCGGCCGGGTGCAGATCGTCCTCCAGGACCCCTCGGCGAGCCTGGACCCCCGGATGACGGTGGGGCGGATCATCGCCGAGCCGATGGAGGTCCGGCGCACCGGGCGCGGCCATGTCGCCGCTCGCACACGGGAGTTGCTCGCCGAGGTGGAGCTGGATCCGGGGACCGCCGAGCGGTATCCGCACCAGCTGTCCGGCGGCCAGCGTCAGCGTGTCGCCCTGGCCCGCGCCCTCGCGGTCCGCCCCGAACTGCTCCTGCTCGACGAGCCGGTGTCGGCGCTGGACGTCTCGGTGCAGGCCGGGATCATCGCCCTGCTGCGCCGTGTGACGTCCGCGCCCGACAGCCCCGCCTGCCTGCTGGTCTCGCACGATCTCGGGGTCGTCCGGCAGCTCGCGGACCGGGTCGTGGTGATGTACGCCGGCCGCACCGTGGAATCCGGCACCGCCGACGCGGTGTTCGGGCGGCCCCGGCATCCGTACACGCGCGCGCTGCTGTCCGCCGTGCCCGTGCCCGGTCCGGGTGCGCGGCGGCCCCGGCCGGCCCGGGCGCCCGCCGGGCCGCAGGAGGCCGGCGTGTCCGCCGGGTGCGCCTTCCGCGCGCGCTGCCCCGTCCACCGCCGGCTCGCGCCGGAGCACCGCCGCCTGTGCGCCCGCGGCCTGCCCACGACCGGTGACGTGGCCTGCCACTTCCCGTACCCGGACGAAGGGGTGTCCCCTCCCGGCCCGCCGGCCTGAAGGGGTACCCCTGCCCGTCGCCCCCCCGGGGGCTCAGCGTGCCGCCAGGGCCTCCGCGTAGACCTCCAGGGTGCGCTCGGCGGCCCGGTCCCAGGAGAACCGCGTCACGGCCCGCTCCCGGCCGGCCGCGCCGTACCGCCGCGCGCGCTCCGGGTCGGTGATCACCTCGCTGACCGCCCGGCACAGCGCTTCGGCGAACCCGGCGGGGTCGGCGGGTTCGCCCGAGGCGCCGGGCAGCGCCTCGAAGCCGACCAGGGTGCCGGTCCCGCCGTCGACGACGACCTCGGGGATGCCCCCGACGGCGGAGGCCACGACCGCCGTACCGCACGCCATCGCCTCCAGGTTCACGATGCCCATCGGCTCGTACACCGAGGGGCACACGAACACGGTCGCGTGGGTGAGCAGTTGGCGTACGGACGTGGCGTCGAGCATCCCGTCGACGCGGAACACCCCGTCCCGCACGGTGCGCAGTTCCTCGACGAGGGCGGCCGTCTCGGCGGCGACGGCGGGGGTGTCCGGCTGCCCGCAGCACAGCACGAGCTGTGCCTCGGGCGGCAGGCCGAACGCCGCGCGCAGCAGGTGGGAGAGCCCCTTCTGCCGGGTGACGCGGCCGACGAAGAGGGCGTACGGCCGGTCCGGGTCGATGCCGTGGCGGTGCAGCGCGTCGGTGCGGAGGTCGGGGCGGTACACGTCCGTGTCGATACCGTTGTGGATCACCCGTACCCGTTCCGGGTCGACCTGCGGATAGACGCGCAGGACGTCCTCGCGCATCGCCGCGGAGACGGCGACCACCCGGTCCGCCGCGCGGACGGCGGTGCGCTCCATCCAGCTGGACAGGGCGTAGCCGCCGCCCAGTTGCTCGGCCTTCCACGGCCGCAGCGGCTCCAGGCTGTGCATCGTCATGACGTGGGCCGCCCCGTGCAGGGTGCGCGCGAGGTGGCCGGCCATGTTGGCGTACCAGGTGTGGCTGTGCACGACGTCCGCGCCGGCACAGTCGCGGGCCATGGCCAGGTCCGCGCCGAGGAACCCCAGTGCGGCGTCGGCCGCGGCGAGGTCGGCGTCGGGCCGGTAGGCCGTGACGTCCTTCTCCTGCCTGGGCTCCCCCAGGCAGCGCACTCGTACGTCCGTGAGCCGCCGCATGCTGCGGGACAGCTCGGCCACGTGGACTCCCGCGCCGCCGTAGACCTCGGGCGGATATTCACGGGTGAGCAGGTCCGCGCGCAGGGACGCCGTCCGTTCAGCAGCAGGCGCCACCGATGTCCTCCTCCTTGCTGACCTGGGCCGGCCGCCCGGATCCGGACGATTCGACGTACCAGCCGGCGAAAGCGCTCGCCCCCACACACAGAACCAGGAGGAGCACCAACAGGCTCTTCCTCATCACTAGCCCCCCAAGTGTCGTTACGCGCAAGCGAATTGACAGAGTCAGTCAAGTTGTAGTCACTCGTAGAGTCAAGTAATCGGTCGGCAAAGCCCGCTGGCCCGTCCGGTTACCTACCGACTCGCGCCAAATAAGGGAGACTTCGAGCACACCCTCTAGGCACCGGGAGTCATGCTGGTAACTTTGAGTTGTCATAAACGCAGTCATGAACTCCGGAAGGAGTCCCCATGGATCACACCAAGGCGGAACAGGCGCAGGGCCTTGGAAGCCGTATAAGGACCCTCCGGACACGGCGCGGACTCAAGCAGCAGGACCTGGCCTCCGCGGAGGCCTCGACGAGCTACATCTCCTTGATCGAGTCGGGCAAGCGGGTGCCGTCGTCCTCGGTGCTGGCCGCCATCGCGGAGAAGCTCGGCACCTCCCCCGACTACCTGCTGACCGGCATCGACGACCGGCGCGCCGAGGAGAACCGGCTGAAGCTGGCCTTCGCCGAGATCGCGCTGCGCAACGGGGACAACGGCGAGGCCCTCCAGTCCTTCGGCGAACTCCTGTCGAACCGCTCGTCCCTGGACAGCTCCATGGTCCGGCGCGCCCTCATCGGCCAGGCCACCGCGCTGGAGAAGACCGGCCGCCTGGAAGCCGCCATCTCCGTCCTGGAGGACCTGTCGCGCGACCCCGCGATCGTCGCCGGTTCCGACGACTGGTGCCGCGTCGTGGTCGCCCTGTGCCGCTGCTACCGCGACGCCGGGGACGTCGCCCTCAGCATCGACATCGGCGAACGGGCGGTGACCCAGCTCGACGAACTCGGCCTCGAGACGACGATGGACCACATCCAGCTCGGGGTCACCCTGATGGGCTCGTACCACATGCGGGGCGACCTGACCCGCGCCCAGCTCCTCGGCGAGCGCCTGCTGCCCGCGGCCGAGACGCAAGGCTCCCACGGGGCCCGGGGTGCCGTCTACTGGAACGCCGGACTCGTCGCCGGTTCCCAGGGCCGGCTGAACGAGGCGATCGCCCTGACCGAGCGGGCCCTGGCGATGATGGCCGAGGGCGACAACGCCCGCCACGCCGCCCTGCTCCGCATGAACTACGGCTCGCTGCTGCTCCAGCTGGACCCGCCCCGCCCCGCGCGCGCCCTGGAACTGCTGGAGTCCGCGCAGGAGACGCTGGCCGAGGTGGGCAGCGCCAGCGACCTGTCCCGGTGCGAGCTGAATCTGGCCAACGCCGAGAAACAGCTCGGGCACTGGGACGCGGCCGCCGCCCACGCGGAGCGGGCGCTCGGGCTGCTCGGCTCCGACGCCCGGGTCCTGTCGGCCCGGGCGCGGACGTACCTCGCCGAGATCTGCCTGCTGCGCGACGCCCGGGAAGAGGCCGTGCAGCACCTCCACGCGGCCGTCCGCCAGCTGCGGCGGCTGCCGGCCTCGAAGGACGCCGCGCACACCTGGCGCCACATCGGCGACCTCTGGCGCCACCACGGGCACCAGAGCGAGGCGCTCGCCGCCTACGACATGGCGCTCACCACCGCGGGCCTGGCGCGGACCCGCACCCCGGAGGCGTCCCTCACGGACCAGCACTGACCACGACGTCCAGCACCCGGTCCCGTAACCGCCCCATCGCCGCGACCGTCCCCGCCTCGACGTTCACCCGCACGACGGGGCCGGTCCCGGGGGCCCGTACGTTGAACCACGCGCCGTCGGCCAGTTCCCCGGTCACCCCGTCCAGGTGATCGAGGGCGGTGCCCCGCGCGGCGAAGTGACGGACCACGCGTTGCAGCGCGGCGAGCGGATCGGGCACCGGGACGTCGATGCTGCCGGAGGAGGCGTACCGGTCGTGCCGGGCGGCCAGCTCCGACAGCTCCCGTCCCGAGTCGCCCAGTTCGGCCAGCAGGTGCAGCGCGGCCAGCATGCCCGTCTCGGCGTACCAGAGGTCACGGAAGTAGTAGCGGCCGCAGTGCGAGCCGCCGAACGCCGCGTCCTGCTCGGCCATCAGCGCCTTGATGGCGGCCGGCCCCACCCGGGAGCGCACGGGAATGCCGCCCGCCTCCCTGATCGCGTCGATCGCACAGCCCGCGGTGATCAGGTCGTGGACCACGGCGGCACCCGGGCGGCTGGCCAGTTCCCGCCCGGCCACCAGGGCGATCACCGCGGCGGGCGGCACGACGGCGCCGCGCTCGTCCACGGCGAGGACGCGGTCGCCGCCGCCGTCGAAAGCCAGGCCCGCGTCGGCGCCGGACTCCCGCACCGCCTCCTGGAGCCCGCTCACGTCGGTCAGGTCCGGCGCGCGGTGCGGGAAGGTGCCGTCGGGCGCGAAGTGGAGCGGCACCAGTTCGATCGACGGATGGCTCAGCACGAGCGGGGCCGACAGGCCGGCCGTGCCGTTGCCCGCGTCGACGACGACCTTGAGCGGGCGGATGCCCGTGAGGTCGACGAGCCCGCGCAGGTGCGCCGCGTAGTCGGTGAGGACCCGGGCGGGCAGGACGGAACCGGGGTGGTCGGCGAACGGCGGGCGCGGCCGGCGCAGCCGGTGACGCAGCAGTTCCATACCGGTGCCCTCGTCCACGGTGACGGCGCCGGCGCGGCACAGCCGGATACCGTTGTACGCGGCGGGGGCGGCGCCGCCCGTGATCATGGCGCCGGGCAGGTCGAGGCGTCCGGACACGTAGTGCAGGTAGTCGGTGGGGCCGAGTCCCGCGTCGACGACGTCGGCGCCCTGATCGAGGACGCCTTGGCCGAACGCGTCGGCGAGCAGGGGCGAGGACCCCCGCGTGTCGTGGGCGACGACGACGGCGCCCGCGCCGGTCAGTTCGGCGAACGCGGCACCGGTGCGGTAGGCGAGGCCCGGGTCGAGTTCGGCGCGGAACAGGCCCCTGATGTCGTGCGGGGTGACGATCCGGTCGTACAGGTCGTCCTCGGGTTCAGTGGTCATCGGGGCCGTCCTCCCGGGGGCCGGCGGCGGCGCCGTCGGCGGGCTCCAGCCACACCACCGCGAGCGGGGGCAGGGTGAGGGCCGCGCTGTGCGCGCGCCCGTGCCACGGGACCGGCTCGGACCGCAGCACCCCGGCGTTGCGTATGTCGCCGCCGCCGTACCGGGCGGCGTCGGTGTTCAGCACCTCGCGCCAGGCGGGGGCGTCCGGCAGGCCGACGCGGTAGCCGGTGCGGACGACGGGCGAGAAGTTCGCGACCACGACGAGGGGGCGTCCCGCCGCGTCGTGGCGCACGAAGGACAGGACGTTGGCCTCGGCGTGCGAGGTGTCGATCCAGGAGAAGCCGGCCGGCTCCGCGTCCAGCTCCCACAAGGCCGGCGTGGCCCGGTAGCGGGTGTTGAGGTCGCGGACCAGGGCGCGCACGCCCCGGTGGCCGGGGTGGGCCGGCCACGCCTCGTCGAGCACCCACCACTGCGGCCCCGCGTCGTGGTCGAACTCCTCCCCCTGGGCGAACTCCTGTCCCATGAAGAGGAGTTGTTTGCCCGGGTGGGCCCACATGAAGGCGTACAGCGCCCGCAGGGTCGCGCGCCGCTGCCACCAGTCGCCCGGCATCTTCGCCACCAGCGCGCCCTTGCCGTGGACGACTTCGTCGTGGGACAGCGGCAGCAGGTAGTGCTCGCTGTAGGCGTAGACGAGGGCGAAGGTGATCTCGTCCTGGTGCCAGGCGCGGTGCACGGGGTCCCGGGCGAGGTAGCCGAGCGTGTCGTGCATCCAGCCCAGGTTCCACTTGAGGTCGAAGCCGAGGCCGCCGAAGCCGTCGTCGCCGACCTCGTAGGTGGGCCGGGTCACGCCCGGCCAGGCCGTGGACTCCTCGGCGATGGTCAGGGCGCCGGGTGCGGCGCGGCGGACCGTGTCGGTCAGCTCCTGGAGGAAGGCGACCGCGTCCAGGTTCTGGTTGCCGCCGTGCCGGTTGGGGCTCCACCCGCCCGGCGGGCGCGAGTAGTCCAGGTAGAGCATGGAGGCGACGGCGTCCACGCGCAGCGCGTCGACGTGGAACTCGGTGCACCAGTAGACGGCGTTGGCGACGAGGAAGTTGCGGACCTCGCGGCGCCCGTGGTCGAACTCCAGGGTGCCCCAGTCGGGGTGGTGCGCGCGGCGCGGGTCGGCGGGCTCGTAGAGCGGTTCGCCGTCGAAGCGGGCGAGTGCGAAGTCGTCCCGCGGGAAGTGCGCGGGGACCCAGTCCAGGATCACGCCGATGCCCGCCGCGTGCAGGGAGTCGACCAGGTACCGGAAGTCGTCGGGGTCCCCGAGGCGGGAGGTGGGCGCGAAGAAGCCGGTGACCTGGTAGCCCCAGGAGCCGCCGAAGGGATGCTCCATGACGGGCATGAACTCCACGTGCGTGAAGCCCATGCCGGTGACGTACTCGGTCAGTTCGGTGGCCAGCCGGCGGTAGTCGAGGCCGGGCCGCCAGGACGGCAGGTGCACCTCGTAGACCGACAGCGGCCGGGTGCGGCAGGACGTGCCGCCGCGCGACGCCATCCACGCGTCGTCGCCCCAGACGTACGCCGAGGTGTGCACGACGGAGGCGGTGCCGGGCGGGACCTCGGCGGCCCGGGCCAGCGGGTCGGCCTTCTGCAGCAGCCGGCCGTCGCGGGTGCGGATCTCGTACTTGTAGCGGGTGCCCGCGCCGGCGCCCGGGACGAACAGCTCCCACACCCCGCTGGAGCCGAGCGAGCGCATCGGGTGGGCGCCGCTCCAGCCGTTGAAGTCGCCGGCGACCCGCACGCCCTGCGCGTGCGGCGCCCAGACCGCGAAGGAGGTGCCGGTGACGCCGTCGAGGGTGCGGACACGGGAGCCGAGGACCCGCCACAGCAGTTCGTGGCGGCCCTCGGAGATCAGGTGCAGGTCGATGTCGCCGAGCGTGGGCGGGAAGCGGTAGCCGTCGTGCTGGGCCCGCTCGACACCGTCGTCGTAGGTGACCAGGAGGTGGTGGTCCGTCCCCGTTCCGGGGAGGGTGCCGGTGAACAGCCCGTCGCGCCGGTGCGTCAGCGGGACCCGTTCGCCGGTGGGGCGGACCGCCACGACCGTGCGCGCCAGGGGTCTCAGGGCGCGTACGACGGTGTGGCCGTCGCCCGTGGGATGGGCGCCGAGCAAGCTGTGCGGGTCGTGGTGGGCACCGGCGAGGATGCGGTCCAGGTCGACGTCCGCCAGGGGGGTGGTCGCGCGCAACGTTGCGGTCCTCTCGCGCTGGGTCCCGCCCGCTGGGCCGGGGCGGGCCGTCCGTCGGGGGCGGGTACGGGGTCGTGGGGGGCTCAGGTACGGGTCAGCCGGTGCACCGCCGCCAGCGGGATCGGCAGCCAGTCGGGGCGGTGCCGGGACTCGTAGACGGTTTCGTAGACCGCCTTGTCCGCTTCGAAGGCCCGCAGTGGAAGGGGGTGGCAGTGCGGGTCGGTGCCGCCCGCCTCCGCGTAGCCGGCGATGAACGCGCGGCGGTTGCGGACCTCCCACGCCCGCGCGCGGCGCACCCGGCGCAGCCGGGCGCCCGGGCCCTCGTCCGCCTCGCGCCGGGGCGGGGACCGCAGGGCGGCCCGGGCGGCGTAGTCGAAGGAGCGGAGCATGCCCGCCACGTCCCTCAGCACCGGCTGGGGCGCCGCGCGTTCGGCGGCCGGCCGGGCCGGTTCGCCCTCGAAGTCGATCAGGTGCCAGCCGGCCGGCGTGGACAGCGCCTGGCCCAGGTGCAGATCGCCGTGCACCCGCTGGGCGAAGACCGGGCAGCCGCGTGTGCCCGCCCGCGCGTAGTCGTCGTAGAGCAGGGTGAGCCGGTCGCGGTGGCGGGCCAGCGCCGGGACCTCCCGCGCGGCCCGCGCGAGGCGTTCGGTCATCAGGGCGGCGTCGCGCGCGATGTCGGCCGGGGTCAGCCGCACCCGCGGGAAGGCGCCGGCCAGTGCCGTGTGCACCTCGGCGACGGTCGCGCCCAGGGCGCGGGCGTGCGCGGTGAAGGAGCCGGTCGCCGGGGCGGTGGAGCCGGTGCCGTCCAGGCAGTCGGTGACCTGGCGCACGGCGGCCTGCCAGCCGTCGCCCTCGGCCGGCAGCAGGTCCTCCATGAGCCCGAGGACCAGGCCGGTGTCACCGCCGAGCAGCGTGCCGTGCAGGCGCGGGACCCGCGGGCAGCCGGCCTCGCCGAGCGCGCGCAGCGTCTCGACCTCCAGGTGCGGGCCCGGCTCGGGCCGTCGGTAGATCTTCAGCAGCAGCCGGTCGCCGTAGACGACGGCACTGTTGCTCTGGTCGGCGGTCAGCGGCCGGGGCACGAGTCCCACCGGGAGCGGCATCCGCGTGGTGCGCTCCAGGCGCAGCCCGTGGTCCGTGCCGCGCGCGAGGTGGCGCAGCAGCACGCCCGTCAGCGCGGCGTCCTCCGTGGCCTCGTACAGCGTCCAGCCGCGCCAGTTCCCGTCCGGGACCCGGCCGATGGCCGCGGCGGCGAGCCACGGGGGCAGTTCGGGACGCAGGCCGAGCAGGAACTGGTACAGCCCGCCGTCCCCGGCGCGCAGCACCGTGTGCACCAGGGCGGGCGCCTCGTCCCGTACGACGTGGGCGGTGACCGGGGTGAGCGGTCCGTCGGGGCCGGCCCCGGCCGCGTACCAGCGCCGGGTACGCAGCCAGGGGCCGAGCAGCGGCAGCAGCGGGGCGACGGGCTGCCGCTGCCCGACGGCCGTGGGGGCGGGCGTCACGGTTCCTCCCGCACGGGCACCAGGAGGTGGGCCGGGGCGCGGCCGGGTTCCAGGCGGAAGTACGTCTCCCGGCGCCAGGCGTGGATCTCGCCGGTGAGCTCGTCGCGGAGCCTGAGGGAGCCGTCGTCGGGCAGGCCGAGCGCGGCCAGGTCGAAGGCGACGGTGCCCTCGGCCGGGTGGTGCGGGTCGAGGTTGACCACGGCGAGGACGGTGTCGACCGTGCCGTCGGCCCCGCGCAGCTGCTTGGAGTAGGCGACGACCTGGGGGTGCGGCACGCTGTGGAAGCGGAGGTTGCGCAGCTCCTGGAGGGCGGGGTGGGCGCGGCGGAGCTCGTTAAGGCGGGTGATCAGCGGGGCGATGGAGCGGCCCTCGGCCTCGGCGGCGGCCCAGTCGCGCGGGCGCAGTTCGTACTTCTCGGAGTTCCTGTAGTCCTCGGTGCCCGGCTCCAGGGCCTCGTTCTCGCACAGCTCGTACCCCGCGTACATGCCCCAGGCCGGGGCGAGCGTCGCGGCGAGCACGGCGCGTGTCTCGAACGCGGGGCGGCCGCCGTCCTGGAGGTAGGCGTGCAGGATGTCCGGGGTGTTCACGAACAGGTTGGGGCGCAGGAAGTCGGAGCTGAGGTGGGCGAGTTCACGCGCGTACTCGGTCAGCTCCTCCTTCTCGTTCTTCCAGGTGAAGTACGTGTACGACTGCTGGAAGCCGGCCTGGGCGAGGGCGTGCACCATGGCGCGCCGGGTGAAGGCCTCGGCCAGGAACACCACGTCGGGGTCGCGGTCGTTGATCTCGCCGATCACCCGCTTCCAGAAGCCGACGGGCTTGGTGTGCGGGTTGTCGACGCGGAAGGTCCGCACGCCCTGGTCCATCCAGAAGCGCAGCAGCCGCACGCTCTCGGCGACGAGTCCCTCGAAGTCCCGGTCGAAGGCGAGAGGGTGGATGTCCTCGTACTTCTTGGGCGGGTTCTCGGCGGACGCCACGGAGCCGTCGGCGCGCCGGGTGAACCACTCGGGGTGCTCGGTCAGCCACGGGTGGTCGGGCGAGCACTGGAGGGCGAAGTCCAGCGCCACCTGGAGTCCCAGTTCGCCGGCCCGGGCGACGAACCGGCGGAAGTCGTCGAGGGTGCCGAGGTCGGGGTGGACGGCGTCGTGGCCGCCCTCGGCCGAACCGATCGCCCAGGGCGAGCCCACGTCGTGCTCGCCGGCGACGAGCGTGTTGTCCTTGCCCTTGCGGTGGGTGCGTCCGATGGGGTGGATCGGCGGCAGGTACACCACGTCGAAGCCCATCGCGGCGATCGCGGGCAGCCGTAGCGCCGCGGTCGCGAACGTCCCGCTGACCGGGGGCCCGCCGTCGGCCGCCCGGGCCCCCTCCGAGCGGGGGAACATCTCGTACCAGGCGCCGACGAGGGCCCTGCGCCCCTCGACGAGCAGGGGCAGCGGCCAGGAGGCGGTGACGAGTTCGCGCAGCGGGTGCCGTCGCAGCGCGGCGACCGCCTCGGGGGCGGCGGTCGCGGCGAGCCTGCGGGGGACGGTGCTCGCTTCGTCGCGCAGCGCCCGTGCGACCGCGCGCACCGCCTCCTGGCGGTCCGGGTCCGGGATCCCGAAGGCGGCCCGCTCGTACAGCAGCGCGCCCTCGGCGAGCATCAGCTCGACGTCGACCCCGGCGGGTATCTTCAGTGCGGCGTCGCGGCGCCAGGTGGCGACCGGGTCGGCCCACGCCTCGACGCCGTAGGTCCAGCGGCCGGGTGCCCCGGCCACGACGGTGGCCTCCCAGCGGTCGGCGTCCGGGTCGACGAGGGTCATCGGGGTCCAGGCGCCGATCCGTCCCCGCGGGTCCCGCAGCACGACATTGGCGCCGATCTCGCCCGAGCCC
This sequence comes from Streptomyces sp. NPDC038707, assembly GCF_040636485.1. NCBI lineage: Bacteria > Bacillati > Actinomycetota > Actinomycetes > Kitasatosporales > Streptomycetaceae > Streptomyces > Streptomyces sp. NPDC038707. The sequence goes on along the minus strand of NZ_JBEZUP010000012.1, from coordinate 60,356 downwards.
TCGCGGAACACCGTGGCGCTGATCGTGAGGGTCTCCCCCTCGACGGCCTTGACGGGCACGGCCCCGCCGCGCACCTGGGGCCGGACGTCACGGATCGGTATGCGGTCGAGGAGGGGGACGCGGGCGCCCGGTTCCATGACGGCGGTCATCGCGCGCCTCCCAGGGCCGCGGTGCGGGCGCCGCCGCGCGCACGCGCCGCCCGTTCCCTGTCCCGCCCGGCGATCAGGTCGATGATCGTCCGGGCGAAGAGGTGGCAGTGCGCCCCGGTACGGGCGGTGACCAGGTCGTCGTCGACGACCACGTCCTCGTCGACGTACAGGCCGCCCATGTTCCGCAGGTCGCCGAGCAGGTTGTTGTGGACGACGGCACGCCGTCCGTGCACCAGCTGCGGCACCGGCGCCGTCAGCCACATGCCGTGGCAGATGATGCCCTTGACGATGGCCGGGTCCTGGAAGGCGCGCCTCAGGAAGCGGGCGGCCGGCGGGAGTTCGGCCGGGTCCTCGGTGTAGCGCAGCCGGTCGGAGACCATCCCGGAGGGGACGATCACCGCCGAGAACTCCTTGAGCGCGAACTCGTCGATGTCCTCGAAGGATTCGCGCACGACGAACGGCATCCGGTGCTCGTGCCCCTGGAAGGTGATCTCGTCCTGGCCCCACATCCGGGACAGGAAGTGCACCTCGGCGCCTTCCTCGGGGAACCGGTGCTGGTAGTAGAGGATCTCGGGTTCGTAGAAGTCGCTCTCCAGCAGGATCGCGATCTTGTGTCCTCTCAGTCGCACGGCTCACTCCTTGCTTCCGCGTCCGGTGACCAGGTCGACCAGGAAGGGTCCCGGGGTGCCGAGCGCCTGCTCGACGGCCGCCTTCGCCTGGCCGGGCTCCTCCACGCGGACAGCGGGGACGCCCAGCGCCCCGGCGAGCGCCACGAAGTCGATGGCGGGCGTGGACAGGTCGAACATGCCCGGCTGTTCGTGCGCGGCGACGTCCACGGTCCTCCAGTACTCCTCGATGTTGAGTTCCAGGAGCCGGTAGCTGCTGTTGTTGCAGATGACGAACTTGGCGCCGATGCCGTAGCGGGCCGCCGTCCACAGCGCCTGGATCGTGTACATGGAGCCGCCGTCACCGGTGAAGCCGACGACCGTGCGGTCCGGGTGGGCGAGCCGGGCGGCGATGGCGCCCGGGATGCCGACGCCGAGCGAGCCGCCCCTGGTCTGGTGCCAGTGGCTGGGGCGGGTGGGCGGCAGGTGGCGGGTGAGGTCGGGGGACGCGGTGAGCGCCTCGTCGAACACCACGGCGTCCTCGGGGAGCCTGCGGGCCAGTTCCTGGAGGAAGGCCGCCGTGGGCAGGGCGTCCGGATCGGACGCGGCCTCGTCCGGCTGCCGCGCCGCGGCGAGTTCACTCGCGCGGTGCGCCGACCGCCGCTCGAACCACGCGTCCGCCCGGGCCCGGGCCGACGGGCTCATCCGGCGCTCCAGGGCGTCGGTGAGGCCGTCGAGGGCGCGCCGCGGGTCGGCGGCGATCCCCAGGTCCACCGGGAAGTTCTTGGCGATGGCGTCGGTGTCCAGGTCGATGTGGACGACCGGGGCGCCGTCGGCGAAGACGCCGTCGAGGGCCGGGTAGACCTCGGGGAGGGCGTAGGTGCCGACGATGAGCACGGCGTCGGCGGCGCCGGTGATCCGGCGGCTGCTCTCGCCGAACATGTGACCGAGCTGACCGGCGTAGGCGGGATGGGCGACCGAGAGGTTCACCTCCGCCCAGTCCGCTCCCCACACCTCGGCGCCCCAGGTCCGGGCGAGCCGCCCGAGGGCGTCCTGGGCGCCGGCGAAGTGCACCCCGTCGCCCGCGATGACGATCGGCCGCTCGGCCGCGGCCAGCAGCCCGGCCGCCCGGTCGAGCACGTCCGGGGCGGCCGTCGCGGAGAAGTCGACGTAGGAGGTGGGCACGGCGGGCTCGGAGGTGTCCCGGTCCATGACGTCGGCGGGCAGGACGACGAGCACCGGGCCGTACGGCGGGGTCGCCGCGACCTTGAAGGCGCGGCGCAGCACCCGCAGTGCCGACTCGGGGTCGACCACGCGCGTCGCCCACTTGGTGACGGGGTCCGCCATGGCGACCAGGTCGACCGCCATCTGGGCGTCCAGGGCGTCGTAGCGCAGGCCCGCCTCGCCGGCGATGGCCACCAGCGGGGCGTGCCCGCGCTTCGCCTGGTAGAGCATGCCCACCGCGTTGCCGACACCGACGCCGGTGTGCAGCTGCATCAGGGCCGGGGTGCGCGTGGCCCGCGCGTAGCCGTCGGCGAGGCCGACGACAGTGGACTCCTGGAGGGCGAGGATGTACTCGATGTCCGGGAAGTTGCGCAATTCGTCGAGGAAACCCTGCTCGACCGTGCCGGGGTTGCCGAACATGTACCGCACCCCGTCGGCGCGCAGCTGTTCGAGGATCGCGACCCGCGCGGGCCTGCTGACCATGACGTGCACCTTTCTGTGAAGGCCTACGTGACTGCCGTGCCCGGCGCGGTCAGTCGCCGGTCCTGAAGCCCCACTGACGCAGGCCGTCCTCGAGGACCTCGACGAGCTTCTGGCCCGTCAGGTAGGAGTCGGGGGTGGAACGTCCGGTGATGAAGGGGTAGTCGACGATGACCGACGTCTCCTTGCCGAAGTTGCCGTGGAAGGCTCCGTCGGGCGCGGTGGCGTCGCGCAGGATGTACTCCAGCGGGTACGGCGGCGGGCCGATCACGAAGTCGGTGCCCATGAAGCCGGTGCCGTCCTTGTAGTCGTACTCGATGCAGTGCCCGGTGACGTGCTTGCCCCGGATGATGGAGACGCGGTCCTCCTGGTCGCGGGCGAAGGCCAGCGGCGCGACGCCGTAGCACTCGGCGGCGATCGGCAGGTCCAGCGCGTAGAACGCCAGGATCAGGTCGTGCACCCGCCAGTTGTTGGCGAGGTCGACGATGGGCCCGGAGCCGCCGACGATGAGCAGGGCGTCGTAGCGGTCGGCGATCTGCTCGCGGATCTGCTCCAGGCGGGTGTTGTAGGCCTCCCAGTCGCGCAGGAAGTACGGCTTGGAGCGGTAGGGGCGGTCGGGCAGCCAGGACGACAGGTCCAGCGGACCGTCCAGGCGCGGGGAGCTGTCGATCGCCCGGACCTTGGCGGCCATCTCGGGGGTGGTGACGGAGCGGCCGAGCGGCGGGTCGACGTAGTCGGGGTCCATGCTCGGGGGCAGGGCCACCGGGCGCTTGCCGGTCGGGGTGGCGAAGGCGACCTGGTAGCCGGCCTTGTCGAAGGTCTCCAGAGGGCCGATCAACTCCTCGCCCCAGTAACCGTATTCGGACAGGACGACGAGGATGCGCTTGCTCATGGGGTGTCCTCTCGTGCGACGCGGGTCGGATGGGACCGGTCGAACTCATGTCTACGTTTCGCGCACCGGTCCGGAACAGCGGCGGCCGGGCCGGTGGCCCCACATGCCCAAGTGGACGGTGGTACTCCGGCATTTCGCCTGCCGACGTCGGCAAGCCCGCCGCCCGACCTCACGCAGTGCGGCCGGGCGGGCGCCGGGCCGGGCCGTGCCCCGCCGGGCCGTGGCGCAATCGACCAGGACACATCCGGAAGACACCGGACACCCCTTCAGCGAGAGGGACTTGGCATGACGACCGCACAGAGCCCGCGGACGGAGCCCGGCCAGGACGTCGCCGCGTTCGTCCAGCACTGGTACGACATCCTGAGCAGCCACGAGCCGGTCGAGGACCTGCTCGCGTACGTGATCGACGACGGTCTGGAGATGGCCTTCCCCGAGCGCACCCTGCGCGGGCACGCGGACTTCCGCGACTGGTACGCGGCGGTGGGCGAGAGCTACGGGCCGCAGAGCCACATCGTGGAGAAGCTGCGCACGGACGAGCACGACGGTCTCGTCGACGTCGGGGTGACCGTCGTGTGGACCGCCAAGAACCTCTCCGACGGCAGCGTCTCGGCCCTGCGCATCGACCAGACCTGGCAGCTGGTGCGCGACCCCGTGAGCGGGTCGCTGCGCATCCGCACCTACCACGTCGGCGACCTGAACCCGGCCTGAACGCGGATGCGGGAGGTTCCCATGTCGTACGACTACGTCGTCGTCGGCGCCGGCAGCGCGGGCTGCGCCGTGGCGAGCCGGCTCAGCGAGGACCCGGATGTCCGCGTGCTGCTCCTGGAGGCGGGCGGCTGGGACGAGCGGCCGGAGATCCACCGCACCGACGCGGCCTCCCTCCTCTCCCTGCTGACCAGCGAGTGGAGCCCCACGATCGACTGGGGGTACGCCACCGAGCCGGAGGCCGCGCTCGCCGGCCGCCGGGTTCCGGTGGCCCGGGGCAAGGTGGTGGGCGGCTGCAGTTCCGTGAACGCCCTGATGTGGGTGCGTGGCAGCCGCCACGACTACGACGGCTGGGGGGCGGGCAATCCCGGCTGGTCGTACGCGGACGTGCTGCCCGCGTTCCGCCGCGCCGAGGACTACGACCGCGGCGGTGACGGGCTGCGCGGCAAGGGCGGCCCGGTCCGGGTGCGCGACCACACCGACCCCTCACCGGTCGCGCAGGCGTTCGTCGCGGCCACCCGGGACCTCGGCTTCGACGCACCCGGCGACGACTACAACGGCGAGCGGCAGGACGGCTACGGCTTCCTGTACCAGACCACCCGCACCGACGACGGCGCCCGCGCCTCGGCGGCGACCGCCTATCTGCGCCCGGCACTCGACCGCCCGAACCTCACGGTGGCCACCGGGGCCCACGCCACCCGGCTGCTGTTCGACGGCATGCGGGTCACCGGGGTGGAGTACGTGCGGGACGGACGGCGGGAGCGGGCGCGGGCGGACGAGGAGGTCGTCGTCAGCGCGGGCGCCTTCGAGACGCCCAAGCTGCTGATGCTCTCCGGGATCGGCCCGGCCGCCCACCTGCGCGCGCACGGCATCGGTGTGGTCCAGCACCTGCCCGGAGTCGGCGGCAATCTGCAGGACCACCTGTTCGTACCGGTGTGCTACCAGTCCCGTGAGGAGCACCCCGAGGGGGCACTGCTCTCCGAGGCGGGCCTGTTCACGCACACCCGCGGGGACGCGGCGGGCCGGGCGCCCGACCTGCAGTTCACGTTCGGGCCCGTCAAGTTCCTCGCCCCGGACGCGCCGGCCGGACAGCACGCGGGACCCGGGTTCACGTTCGCGCCGATCGCGCTGCTGCCCGAGAGCCGTGGCCGGGTCCGGCTGCGCTCCACCGACCCGACGGCGCCCGCGGTCGTGCAGGCGGGCTACCTCACGGCGGCGGCCGACCTGGACGTCCTCGTCCACGGGGTGCTGCTGGCCCGGGAACTGGCCCACACCGCCGCCTTCGGCCGGCTGCGCGGCGAGGAGCTCGGGCCCGGCGCCGGTGTCCGGGACCCGGACGAACTGCGCGCCTACGTCGCCGCGCGCGCCACCACCCTGTGGCACCCGGCCGGCACCTGTCCGATGGGCACGGGACCGGAGGCGGTCACCGACCACGAGCTGCGCGTGCACGGCGTCGCCGGGCTGCGTGTGGCCGACGCCTCCGTGATGCCGACGATCGTCGCGGGCAACACCCACGCCCCCAGCGTGATGATCGGGGAGCGTGCGGCCGAGCTGATCAGCAACTCACACCACCGACGGACCGAGGGGACTCATCATGCCCACGCCTGAGCGCACCGCCGAGGACTCCGTGAGCGTCGCGCTGTACCGGCGCTTCCTCGACGCCTTCAACGCCGCGGACTACGACACCGTGGCCGAGGTCATCGGCGAGGACTTCACCGACCACCACCCCGGCTTCGAGATCAAGGGCCGCGACGACTACCTCGCCGCGCTGCGCGGCGCCCACGCGGCGTACGGCATCCGGGGCGAGCTCCAGGAGGCGCTGCCCGTGGCGGCCGGCGACAAGGTCGTCACCCGGGTGAAGCTGTCCGGGACGCACCGCGAGGCCGCCTTCGGGTTCCCGGCGACCGGGCGTGCCGTGGAGTGGACCACCACGGAGATCTGGCGGGCCGAGGACGGCCGGTTCGTGGAGCGGTGGGCCCAGGACGACCTGCTCGGCCTGCGCGAGCAGGTCTCCACGGAGGCGGCGAACCTGGCGACCGTGCAGGCGGTCAGCGACGCCGTGAACGAGCGCCGCTACGACGACCTGGACGAGCTGTTCGGCCCCACCTTCCGGGACAACAACCCGGCGTGGGACGTGTCGAGCCTGGACGAGCTGAAGGTCATCATCAAGGCCGCGCACGACGCCCTGGACTTCACCGTGCACCTCGACGCCCTGTACCCGGCCTCCCCGGACAAGGTGATCATGCACATCACCTTCCACGGCAAGCACATCGCCCCGTTCTTCGGCCAGGAGCCCGACGGCCGCGAGGTCTCCTGGACCAGCCTGGAGGTGTACCGCCTGGAGGACGCCAAGGTGGTCGAGCGCTGGGTGCAGGCCGACACCGCGGGCCTGATGCGCCAGCTCGACGTGCCGCTTCCCTGACGTACCGTCATTTTCCTTGCCGTAGCCCCTGGAGGCCGCGATGAACACCCGAGAGATCGTCGACACGTACTACCGGCTCGCCAACCTGGGCGACTGGGACGCCTGGTGCGACCTGTTCGCCGTCGACCAGACGATGGACGAGCAGCTCGCCGGGCACGTGGAGGGCCGCGAGACGCTGCGGGACATGATGAAGGGCTTCCCGCAGATGTACGCGTCCTTCGCCAACGTACCTGTGCACATCGTCGTGGACGGCGACCAGGCCGCCGTCGTCTCGCACATCTCCGCCCGCACCCCGAAGGGGGAAACCGTCGAGGCGGACGTGTGCAACTACTTCCGGACCGCCGGCGGCGAGATCGTCTACATGACGAACGTGCACGACACGGTGCCCTTCGCCGCCGTCACCGGTGGGGCGTGAGGCCCGTGTCCGCACCGGTGAACGCCCGCTGGTCGCACGTCGGACTCAACTGCCGTGACCAGCGGGCCACGGAGGAGTTCTACCACCGCTGGTTCGGCTTCGAGCGGGCCCGCGTGGTCGAGGCCGACGGGAGCCGGGTCGTCTTCCTCAGGAGCGGCCCGGTCTACCTCGAACTCTTCCCCACCTCGGCCGAGCCCGCCTTCGCCACGGCCAAGGACGGGCCCGACCACCCCGGGGCCGCCCGCCACCTCGCCTTCCAGGTCGACGACGTGGACGCGTTCCTGGCGGCGGCCGGCGGAGAGCTGGAGGTGCTGCTCGGGCCGCTGGCCTTCGACGAGTTCATCCCCGGCTGGAAGACGGTCTGGGTGGCCGACCCCGACGGCGTCGTCGTCGAGGTGAGCCAGGGCTACACCGACCAGACCCCCGAAGAACTGCGGGCGTACACGTGAGCACGTGACGCGTACACCCGTACCGTGCACGGCCGGTCGGACCCCGACCGGCCGTGCACCACAGTCATGTTCCGACGCACCAGAGGAAGCCTTCACACCATGAGCCCTGTCAGCGGACAGACCATCCTCATCACCGGCGCGACCGACGGACTCGGCCGCGCCCTCGCCCACGAACTGGCCGCGCAGGGCGCCACGCTGATCCTGCACGGCCGCAACCCCCGCAAGGGCGAGGAGCTCCTGGCGGAGCTGCGGGCGAAGACCGGCGCCGGACGGTTCAGCTACGAGCTGGCCGACTTCTCCTCCCTGGAGGACATCGGCAAGCTCGCCGACCGGGTCCTGGCCGACCACGACCGGCTCGACGTGCTCGTCAACAACGCCGGGATCGGCGTGGAACTGGAGCGCCAGGTCAGCCAGGACGGCCTCGAACTCACCTTCCAGGTGGACTACCTGGCGGGATACGTCCTCAGCTGCAGACTGGCGCCGCTCCTGGTGCGCTCCGCTCCGGCGCGCATCGTCAACGTCACCTCGGCGGGGCAGGCCCCGCTCGACTTCGACGACGTGATGCTGGAGCGCGGCTGGGACGGCGTGCAGGCCTACTGCCAGGCCAAGCTGGCCCAGATCAGCCTGACCAAGGACCTGGCCGAGCAGTTCGCCGGCACGGGGGTCACGGTCAACGCCCTGCACCCGGCCTCGTACATGCCGACGAAGATCGTGGTGAACCTGTTCACCCCGCAGAGCACCGTCGAGGAGGGCGTGCGGCACACCGCCCGCCTGGTGACCGACCCGGCGCTCGCGGAGGTGAGCGGCGAGTACTTCAACCGGGACACCCCGTCGCGGGCCGGCGCCCAGGCGTACGACCCGGCGGCCCGGGCGCGGCTGCGGGAGCTGAGCGAGTCGCTGACCGGCGTCGCGTTCCCGGCGCTCGGCTGACACCCGGACAGCGCGCGGCCCCGCCCCCCTTCGGTGCGGGGGCGGGGCCGCGGTGTCTCAGGAGGACGCCGTGACGGACAGCGCGTGGCGGAAGACGTTCTTCGGGTCCCACTTCTTCTTCACGGCCTGCAGCCGCGGGTAGTTGCCCTTCCAGTAGAGGGTCTGCCAGGGCACCCCGGAGGTGTTCCACCGTGGGTCGGTGAGATCGGGGTCGGGGTAGTTGATGTACGAACCGTCGGCGTCGCCGTCCGGCAGCGGCACGCCCCCGGTGGCGGCGTAGAAGTCCCGGTAGAGGGCGCGCAGCCAGGCGATGTGCCGGTCGTCCTCGGCGGGGTCGGTCCAGTAGGTCAGGAAGTTGGCCTTCAGCATCGAGTCGCGCTGGGCGAGGGCGGTGGCGCCGGGGGCGACCGTGGTGACCTGTGCCCCGTACGAGAAGAGGATCGCGCCGCCGTGTCCCTGGTACGTCCCGTCGCTGACGTTGCGGTACAGCACCGCGATCTGCGCGTCGGACCAGCCCCTGCGCAGGTAGGCGCCCTTGAACTTGCCGCGGTTGTACAGCCCGGTGTCGTAGTGGTCCTTGAGGGACTCCTTCAGCCAGGGCGTGGTGTGGGCGGTGGTGGTGTGCGGGGCGCTCACCCCGTCCGCGATGGCCGCGATGTAACTGTCCAGGAGGTCGCGGGAGTTCGTCAGCGAGCCGTCGATCTGGGCGGTGAGGGCGACGGCGCCCTGGACACGGTTGTAGAGCAGCAGGGCGCTGTTGAGGGTGTCGTAGTCGGTGCCGGGCTTGTTGTGGGCGGCGTGCCAGGCGTTGTGGTTGCGGACGATACGCGTGAAGTCCGCCTCGGTCAGGTCGGTCCACGGCCAGCTCGTGGAGGTCTTGAGCAGGCTGCGCGGCGGCTTCGGCAGCAGGCCCGCGGGATCGGTGCCGGTGGCGTCCGGGGAGCGGAACCAGAAGGTGGTGACGATGCCGAACTGGCCGCCGCCCCCGCCGGTGTGGGCCCACCACAGCTCCCGGTTGGGGTCGTCGGCGTCACGGGTGGCGACCACCGAGCGGGCGGTGCCGGAGTCGTCGACGCAGACGACCTCCACGGCGTAGAGGTGGTCGACGACCGAACCGTACTTGCGGTTGAGCGGCCCGTAGCCGCCGCCGGTGACATGGCCGCCGACACCGACGGTGGGGCAGTCGCCGGCGGGTATGGTCACGCCCCACTCGAGGTAGAGGGTGCGGTAGACCTGGCCGAGGGTGGCGCCGCCCTGGACGGAGAAGGCCCGCCGGCGCTCGTCGTAGCCGATGGCGTTCATCTCGGACAGGTCGATGAGGATCCGTACGTCCGGGTCGTCGACGAGGCCGTCGAGGCAGTGGCCGCCGCCGCGCACCCCGATCCGGGCGCCGGCCGCGACCGCCTCCTGCACGGCGGCGACGACCTGCCGGGTGGAGTGCACGAGCCGTACCGCGTCGGGCCGCGCGGCGAACCGGGCGTTGTAGCCGCGCTGGGTGAGGTCCGCGTAGCGCGGGTCCGACGGGCCCACGGTCACCGTGGCGGCGACGGGGGTGACGGTGGAGTCGCCGGTGTCGGTGCCGGTCGCCGCCTGTGCGGCCGGGGCGCCGAGGGCGACGGCACCGCCGACGCCGGTGGCGGTGCCGAGGAAACCACGGCGGGTCAGTCGAGCCATTTCCGCTCCTTCAGAGGCATGGTCACGTGCGTCGCATGGGGGGTGGCGGCCCGGTGCCGGGAGGACGGGCCAAAAAGGGCTGCCGTCCCTGGAGCGGACTCCGGGAACGGCAGCGGGGGGGTGCTGGGGTCAGCCGGCGGCGCGCGCCGTGCCCTCCATGGTTCCGGCGGCGGCCGGGGCCCCGCCGGGCACGGGGGCCGGTGTCCGCCGCGCCACGAGCAGCGCCGCGGCCACGGCCGCCACCGTGCCGATCAGCGGCACCACGGCGAGGACGCCGATCGCGGTGGACAGGCTCATCGCGCCGACCATGCCGCCGACCGCGGCGGAGCCGAGCGAACCGCCCGTGATGAACACCAGCTGGAACACGCCGGCGGCCACCCCGTGCACGGAGCTGTCGACCAGGTGCGGCACCGCGGCCATCAGGGCGACCTGGCCCGCGCTGAACCCGGACACACAGGCGGCCACCGCGATCACCAGGGCGACCGGCTGCCGTCCCGCGACCGCGGCGAGCAGCAGCCCGGCGGCGCTGAGCACGGTGAGGCCGGTGACCAGGCGCAGCGGGCCCACCTTGTGGGCGAGCCCGCCGGCCGTCCGCGACAGCACCGCGCTGACCAGGCCGGTCGGCAGCAGGATCAGGCCGATCTGGGTGACGCTGAGGTCGTGGTCCATGAGGATGAGCCGGGGGGCCGCGAACTGCACGATGAGGTAGCCCGCGAAGAGCGTGAAGCCGGCCGCCGCGGCGAGCACGAAGCGGCTGTTGCTGACGACGAGGCGCGGCAGGAACCCGTCGGGCACCCGGCGCACATGCCACACGGTGGCCCCGGCCAGCGCCACGGCGAGGACTGAGAGCAGGAGGACGAGGTTCTCCTCCAGGTGGGTGGAGCGGGCCTGCAGGAGCACGGCGAGGGCCGCGGCGAGGGCGAGGCAGAGCACGGCACCGCGCGCGTCCAGGCGCTGTGGCCGGGGCTGGGTGACGGGCGCCATGCGCAGCACCCGGAGCGAGGCGATCGCCGACAGACCGGGCAGCGCGAGCGCCGCCTGCCAGCCGATCAGGTCGGTCAGGGCGCCGCCGAGCAGCGCCCCGCCGCCCGAGACGATGCCGACGACGGCCCCCATCGTGCCGATCGTGCGGCCGCGTTCGCGCGGATCGGTGAAGAGGCGGTTGGCGACGCCGAAGGAGAGCACGGCGGCGACACCACCGCCGATGCCCTGGAGCATCCGGCCCGCGATGACGGCCGGGTACCAGGGGACGGCGACGAAGAGGACGGTGCCGGCCAGCAGCAGCACCATGCCGGTGACGATGGGCATGCGCAGACCGCGGATGTCGGCGAGGCGGCCGGCCAGGGCGGAGGCGACGGACAGGGTCAGGGTGTAGCCCGCCAGCACCCAGGCCGTCGCCCCGGAGGCCACCGAGAGGCTGTCGCCGAGCGCGGGCAGCGCGATGGGCGTCGCGGACATTCCGAGCGCGCTGGGCGCCAGGAACGCGCCCAGCACGAGCCCGGCCGAGCGGGCGCCGGGACGGGTTTGGTCGGACATTTCAACCTCAATCGACATTGACGTACACGGTCTTGTACTGCAGGTACTCCTCGATGCCCTCGGGGCCCAGCTCGCGGCCGTAGCCGGAGGACTTGTAGCCGCCGAAGGACGTGGAGTTCTCGAACGCCGCCCAGGTGTTGACCCAGACGATGCCCGCCTGGAGCCGGGCGGCCACGGTGTGGGCGCGGCGGACGTCGCGGGTGTGCAGGCCCGCGGCGAGTCCGTACGGCGTGCCGTTGGCGATCTCGACGGCCTCCTCGTCGGTGTCGAACGGCAGCACCGTCACGACCGGGCCGAAGATCTCCTCCTGCGCGATGCGCATCTGCGGGTGGGCGCCGGTGAAGAGGGTCGGCTGGTGGAAGTAGCCGGGCCCGTCCTGGCCGCGCTCGCCGCCGAATGCGACGGTGGCGCCTTCCTCCCGTCCGATCCCGACGTACTCGACGACCTTGTCCAGTTGCTGCCGGTGCGCCAGCGGGCCGAGCACGGTGGCCTCGTCCAGCGGATCGCCGACGGGGATCGCGGCCAGGACGCCGGTCAGCGCCTCCACCACCTGGTCGTGCACGGAGCGGTGCACCAGCAGCCGCGATCCGCTCATGCAGAACTGCCCGGTGTTGAAGAACCCGGCCTGGAACGCGGCCTGCACGGCCGGTTCGATGTCCGCGTCGGCGAAGACGATGTTGGCGCCCTTGCCGCCGAGTTCGACGGTGACCTTCTTCAGCGTCCCGGCCGCGGCCGCGATCAGCCGCTTGCCGGTGGCCGTGGAGCCGGTGAACGAGATCTTGTCGACGCCGGGGTGCTCGACCAGGGCGGCACCCACACTGGCGCCGCCGCCGGTGACCACGTTGTGCACGCCGTCCGGCAGCCCGGCCTCGGCCATGATCCGGGCGAGCGCGAGGGCCGTCAGCGGGGTCTGCTCGGCGGGCTTGTGGACGATCGTGTTGCCCGCGGCGAGCGCCGGGGCGATCTTGTTGACCGCGAGGTTCAGCGGGAAGTTGAAGGGGGTGATGGCGCCGACCACGCCGACGGGTTCGCGCCGCGTGTACTGCAGCGAGCGGGCGCCCGCCGGGCGGGCCGCGCCCTCCAGCTGCTCGACCATGCCGGCGTAGTAGCGGAAGATCTCGGCGGCGGCCCGTACGTCGAAGCCGCGCGTGAAGGTGATCGGCTTGCCGACGTCGAGGGTCTCCAGGAGGGCCAGCTCCTCCCCCGCGGCCTCGATGCCGTCGGCGATCCGCAGCATCAGCCGGCCGCGCTCCTTGGCCGGCATCGTGGGCCAGGGCCCCACGTCGAAGGCGCGCCGCGCCGCCTGCACGGCACGGTCGAGGTCGCTCGCCCGGGCCCAGGCGACCTCGCATATCGCCTCTTCCGTCGCCGGGTTGAGGTCCGGGACGGTCTCCCCGGAGTCCGCGGGCTGGAACTTGCCGTCGATGAACAGGGAGCCGTCGCCGACGGCCTGGGGCGTGGGGTTCGTCATCGGACCACTCCTTAGCGAACGGTTGCCGGGCCGGTCGTGCGCCGCGGGCTGGGGCTGGGCACCCGAGAAAGCTAGGGGCGCGGGCGGGCCGGCCGCCCGGCCGCCGGGCGGGGTCGGAATACTGCGTCAAGTCGCGGGCGGCACTGGGTCACTTGAGGATGTCCGGGGCACTCGGCGCCGGCGCCGGGCTCAGCGTTTGACGAAGACCAGCGGGACGTGCCGGCCGCCGGTGAGGAGCCAGTGCTCGGTGCCGTTGACGGCGACGAGCACGAACGCCACGGCGCCGAGCGTGGCCAGCCCCGGCATCCGGGGCGCGGTGAACGCGAGGCCGAGCAGCACGAGTCCGCCGAGGAAGCGGGTCAGGGAGGCGGCCCCGAACATCCGGCGGCGGGTGCAGCAGAACGTCAGCGTGAACAGGGCGGCGCCGACGGGCAGCAGGCCCGCGGCGAGCCGGTGCGGGGTCACGGTCGGTTCCGCGACGATCCGGTCGGCGCCCACCGCGACCAGCAACAGGCCGGAGACCAGGGCCAGATGGCCGTAGCTGAGCACGTCGCGCACGACGACGGCGGGGGTCGGGTGGGTGCGCAGGGCGTGCGCGACGGCGGACGCGGCCAGGTGGAAGTAGAGCCACCACAGGCCGCAGCCGTTGAGGAACGCGAGGGCGACGGCCGCCAGTTCCGTCGGCCCGAGGTGGTGCCCGCCCACCCAGGCGCCGACGGACACGACGTTCTCGCCGAGGGCGATGATGATGAACAGGCCGAACCGTTCCGGGAGGTGGTTGACGCCGAACGCCAGCTGCCGCAGATGTCCGCTCAGCACGAGCGGCGCGAGCAGCTCCGCGGCCACGGCGATGGTCCAGCCCGGGGTGCGCAGCTGGTCCGGCAGCGCGGTCACCCCGAACAGGGCCAGGGCGAAGGCGAGTCCCGCGCGGTAGGGGTGGATGGTGTAGACGGCGCACTCACGCCGTATGGCCTCGCCGATGACGAGTCTCAGGGCGAGGTAACTGCCCGCGTACAGCAGCGCCTCCGGCCTGCTGTCCAGCGCGTGCTGCGCGGACATGCCCATCCCGTAGGTGGCGAGCCCGGCCAGCAGCAGGAACACGCGCTGCGTGTTGGTCTCGTGCACGGCGTTCATCGCCATCACGACGTCCACCCACGCCCACCACAGGGGCACCAGGACGAGCAGACAGCTGCCCAGCCGCGACCAGCTCGGGTGCAGCGCGAGCACGTGGGCGACCTGGCTGACCCCGAAGGCGAGCACCAGGTCGTAGAAGAGTTCCGTCCATGTGGCCCGGTCGCGTACGTCCACGCGCGCCCGGGCAGTGACGTCGGCCACCGCTGCACCAGCTTCCTCTCCGGCTATGACCTGCGACAGGAATCGCGGATTGCGGCACTGACTGTGTACAGCGGCCGGGTGCGCGGCGGACCGGCGGCCGGGGCGCGCGGGGCATTCCGGGAAGTCGGCGGGCACTCTGTCCCAACTCCGGGGCCCGCCCCGGGCCGGGTCTCAGGTGCCCGGCCGGTTCTCGTCCGGGCCGCTCACCACGGTGAGCAGGTCGTCCCGGGCGGCCAGGGCGTCCAGGGAGAGGGTGCGGTAGCCGACCTCGTCGAAGAGGACGGTGATGCGGTCGCCTTCCTCGCTCAGCACGGTGCCGCGGCCCCACTCGTCGTGCCGTACCGCCGCCCCGGGCGGATAGGCGCCGGCGTCCGGGTGCCGTCCGGCGCCCGCCGCGTCGCCCTCGCCGCTCTCCGGTTCGTCGCACCCGTCGCAGTTGCCGCAGGGGGGCTCGTACTCCTCGCCGAAGTAGCCGAGCAGGAAGCGCCGCCGGCAGCCGGTGGTCTCGGCGTACGCCCGTGCCATGTCCACGCGCGAGCGGTCCATGCGCTTGTGCGCCTCGGCGGTGTCCACGGCCCTGCGCACCGCCCGTGCCGGTGTCGTGCCCCGGACCGGGCGGATGGCGCCCGTGGCGTCCGTGACCAGGGCGCCGGATTCCTCGAGCAGGTTGACGGCCGCGGTGACCCGGGCGCGCGACATGCCGGTGTCCCGGCGCAGTCCGGCGACGTCCGTCGGTGCGTCCCGGTGGGCGTGGACCGCCCGTACGACCGTGTCCACGGCCTCCGGACGGGGCGTGCGGCTGCTGAAGTACGCCTGCATCCCCGTGTCCTCGGCGCGGTAGTGCAGTACGGCGAGGGCGGGCCGTCCGTCGCGGCCGCAGCGCCCGATCTCCTGGTAGTAGGCGTCCAGGGAGCCCGGCAGCGACGCGTGCAGCACGAACCGTACGTTCTCCTTGTCGATGCCCATCCCGAACGCCGAGGTCGCCACCACGACGTCCAGGCCGCCCGCGAGGAACGCCTCGTGGATCCGGCGGCGTTCGGCGGCGCGCAGGCCCGCGTGGTAGGCGCCGGCGGCGAACCCGAGGGAGGCCAGCTCAGCGGCGTAGGACTCGCTGTCCCTGCGCGTGGCCGCGTAGACGATGCCGGGCTTGGGAGCGGCCGCGGCGGCCTCGATGACGTGGGCGCGCCGTTCGTCGTCGTCGAGGTGGCGGTGCGCCTCCAGCCTGATGCCGGGACGGTCGAATCCGGTGACGAGCTGCCGGGGCCGGTCCATGCCGAGCCGTTCGACGATGTCCTGCCGGACCGGCGGCGCGGCGGTCGCCGTGAGCGCGAGGACGGGCGGCCGGCCCAGTCGCCGTACCGCCTGGGCCAGGCGCAGGTAGTCGGGCCGGAAGTCGTGACCCCACGAGGACACGCACTGGGCCTCGTCCACCACGAAGAGGGCCGGGTGCGCCTCGGCCAGCCGCTGGAGGACCTCGTCCTTGGCCAGTTGCTCCGGGGACAGGTAGACGTAGCGCACCGCGCCGTCGCGCACCGCCGCCCAGGCGTCCTCGGTCCCGGCCGCGCCGAGGTCGGAGTTGACGGCGACGGCGCCCGGGCCGCGGTCGCCGCCGGGCAGTCCCGCGATCTGGTCGCGCTGGAGGGCCAGCAGCGGTGACACGACGACGACCGGTCCGGACAGCAGCAGGGCGGGCACCTGGTACACGGCGGACTTGCCCGATCCGGTCGGCATGACGACGAGGCAGTCCCGTCCCTCCAGCACCCACTCCATGGCGGTGAGCTGTTCGGGGCGCAGCTCGGCCCAGCCGAACACCTCGGCGGCCGTCTCCCGCAGCCGCTCGGCCCGCCGTCCGCGGGCCGGTGGTCCTTCCCCGGTCATGGCTTCCCCGGTCATGACGCACTCCTCACTCGGTGGCACCTGTCCTCACGGGCGTCAGGTGCCCAGCTGCCGCTCCAGCCAGTCGGCCGCGGCCCGGCGGAAGAGGCGGCGGTTGTCGGCGCGGAGGAACTCGTGCCCTTCGTCGGGCAGGGTGAGCAGTTCGGCGCTCACCCCGCGGTCGCGCGCCGCCCGGACGAACTGCTCCGACTCCCCCGGCGGCACGTTGGTGTCGTGCTCCCCGTGCACCGCGAGCACCGGGGCCCGCAGCGCGTCGACGCGGCTCATCGGTGACAGTGCCCGCAGCAGTTCGCGGTCGCGTTCGGGGTGGCCGTACTTGTGGGCCGCCGACTGGGCGATCCAGGGTTCGGTGCCCTCGAAGAACGTCGCGAGGTCCGACATGCCGCACACCGCGACGCCGGTACGGAAGAGGTCCGGGTGCCAGACCAGGGAGGCGAAGGTGAGATACCCCCCGTAGGAGCGCCCCATCACCGCCAGCCGGGCGGGATCGGCCAGGCCGGCCAGCACGGCGTGGGCGGCGCAGTCCGCCACGTCGTCGATCGCGGCGAACCGTCCCCGGCCCAGGTCCGCGTCGACGAACGACCGGCCGTATCCGGAGGAGCCGCGGACGTCGGGGGCGAAGACGTCGATCCCCCGGCCGAGGATCTCGTGGTACAGCGGGTCGAGGACGGGGCGCTCCTGGTCCTCGGGACCGCCGTGCAGATGGACGACGCAGGGCGCCGGTTCGCCGGGGGCGCGGCCGGGCGCGCGGTAGTACCAGCCGTTCAGCGGCAGCCCGTCCCGGGCGGTGGGGCGCAGGGGGACGGGCCGCACCGGCGGGCGGCCCGGGGGAACGGCGTCCTCGTCGCGCGAGGACCACGGGGTGCGCACCGGGGTCGCGCCGTCGGGCAGCCACCAGATGCCGGGGCGACGGCGGGACCCGGACAGGGCCAGCAACGGCCGGTCACCGGCGTGCGTGACGCGGGTGACCACCTCGTGCGGCAGGGACAGCGGCCGGGACGGCCCCGGACCCGCCCCGACCCGGTCGGCCGCGTCCGGCCCCCGCCCGCGCGGGGCGGACACCTCGCGGTCCCGCCCAGCCGGGGCATATACGTCCCGGTCCCGACCGAGCCGGGTAGACGCGTCGTGGTCCCGACCGAGCCCGGTAGACGCGTCGTGGTCCCGACCGAGCCGGGCGGATACCTCCCGGTCCCGACCGAGCCGGGCAGACGCATCACGGTCCCCACCAGGCCGGACAGACACCTCCCGGTCCCCACCAGGCCGGACAGACACCTCCCGGTCCCGATCAGGCCGGCCGGGCACCTCCCGGTCCGGACCGAGCCGGGCAGACACCTCCCGGCCCCCACCAGGCCGGGCAGACGCATCACGGTCCCCACCAGGCCGGACAGACACCTCCCGGTCCCGACCGAGCCGGGCAGACACCTCCCGGCCCCCACCAGGCCGGGCAGACGCATCACGGTCCCCACCAGGCCGGGCAGACACCTCCCGGTCCCGATCAGGCCGGCCGGGCACCTCCCGGTCCGGACCGAGCCGGGCGGACATCTCCCGGTCGTCGGGAACGGGCCGGGCAGACGCATCGCGGTCCCGGCCGAGCCGGGCGGTCACGTCGGCGTCGCCCCCCGGGGGTCCGGCCGTGCTCGTGTCCAGGACCTCCGCCTCGCTCATGCCCCGGACGTTCCAGGCGAGCACGGCGGAGTCCCCGTCGCGGGCGCACCGCAGCAGTTCCAGGTCGCTGTTCTCCCGTGCGGCGGCGACCGACCAGCCGCGCGGGTGTCCTTCCGGGTCGAGCCCGGCGGCGAGCAGGACCGCGAACTCCCGGTGGGCGTTGCTGCGCAGCCAGAGGATGTCGGCGCGCGGTGAGAACGCGCCGATCCACGGGTCCCCGTCGGCCACGGGCATCACACAGGTCGTCACCAGGTCGGCGGTGCGCAGGACGACGGCCTCGCGCCGGCCGCGGGGTCCCCGGCGCAGCAGCGCGAGCGCGCCGTCCCGGCTGAGATCGCACACGCGGAGGGTCGCCGCGTCCTTCTCGACGGCGAGCAGCACGGGGGCGGCGACCCCGTCGGGGTCGACGAGGTACGCCGACAGCCCGTCGCCGAATCCGGCGGCCGGGGCGGTCCTGCCGCCCGGTGCGCCGACCGCCGTCGTCTCCAGCGTGAACGCGGGCGACGGCAGCGCGGGCCCGGGGTCCGTGTGGGGCGCCGGACCGAGGAGTCTCGTGTCGCCGGTCCGGCCCCGCCAGTGGGCCGGCAGCAGGCCGTCGGCCGCGCCGGGACCGCCGGCCTCCGCCGTGACGTCCGGGGCGGATCCGGCGGTGGGGACGGCGACGGTGACCGCGACGGCCGACCCGTCGTACGCCCAGCAGCCCAGGTGGGCCGAGCTGCCCGGCTCGGCTCCGGCCAGGACGTGCCGGTCGCTGCCGTCGGGACGGACGCACAGCACCCGGGTGTGCTCCCCGCCGCCGGGGGCCGTGGTGTAGGCGATCCAGCGGCCGTCGGGCGACCAGGACACCTCCGTCACGGGGTCCGGTCCGTCGTCGAGCAGGTGCACGGCCTCGCTGTCGACGGGGCCCGTCCAGAGCTGCGGCACCCCGCCCCGGTCGCAGATGAAGGCGACGCGGGTGCCCGACGGGTCGGCCGAGGGGTACCAGCAGCCGTGCGCGATGAGCCGGGTCGTCGCCTCGCGCGGCCCGGAGGCGTTCGGCAGCGGGACGCGGGCGGGCGCGGCGAAGGCGGTACGGCGGTCCGGGGCCGACGGGGGCGGGGGGACGGTCCGCTGCGGGCGGGCGGGGGCGGGCCGCCCGGCACCGGCCGGGCCGGCGGCGTCGGGCGGCCGTACCGCGAGGGGCTCCCCGGTCAGATTCCGTGCGTCTGCAGCCATATCTCCAGCAAAGCCACTTGCCACAGTGCGTTCGCTCCGCGCTTGGTGCGGTGCCGGTCGGGGGCCGCCAGCAGTCCGGCGACGTAGGAGTCCTGGAAGAGGCCGCGCCGCTTCGCCTCGGGGGCGTTCAGCGCCTCGCGCACCCGGTCCAGGACGGGACCGGCCATGTGGGTGATCGCCGGGACCGGGAAGTAGCCCTTGGGGCGGTCGACCACCTCGAGGGGCAGCAGTTTGCGGCCGGCCTCCTTGAGGACGCCCTTGCCGCCGTCGGCCAGCTTCAGCTCCGGCGGGCACGCGGCCGCCAGCTCGACCAGTTCGTGGTCCAGGAACGGCACGCGGGCCTCGAGACCCCAGGCCATCGTCATGTTGTCGACCCGCTTGACCGGGTCGTCCACCAGCATGACATGGGTGTCGAGGCGCAGGGCGGCGTCGAGCGCCGTCTCGGCCCCCGGCGCCGCCATGTGCTCCCGGACGAACCGGCCGGAGACGTCGTCCCGCGGCAGCATGTCCGGTTGCAGCATCGCGGCGAGGTCGGCGTGCGGCCGGTCGAAGTACGTCTCGGCGTACCGGAGCGGCTCCTCCTCGCGGGCCGCGGACGCCAGTTGCGGGTACCAGTGGTAGCCGGCGAAGACCTCGTCGGCGCCCTGCCCGCTCTGGACGACCTTGACGTTCTTGGAGACTTCCTCGGACAGCAGATGGAAGGCGACCACGTCGTGGCTCATCATGGGCTCGCTCATCGCCTCGACCGCCGCGTCCAGGGCCGTCGACACGCGCCGCGAGGGAACCACCAGTTGCCGGTGGTCGGTGGCGAACTCCCTGGCCACCAGGTCGGAGTAGCGGAACTCGTCCCCTTCGTCGCCGCCTTCCGCCTCGAAGCCCACACTGAACGTCGCCAGGTCCCGCTGCCCCTCGTCGGCCAGCAGGGCCACGATCAGGCTGGAGTCCAGTCCGCCGGACAGCAGGACGCCGACCGGGACGTCGGCGACCATCCGCCGCCGTACGGCGGTGCGCAGCGCGTCCAGCACCGCGTCCCGCCACTCGGCGGCGCCCATGCCGGCGTGCTCGGGGCGGCGCGTGTACGACGGCTGCCAGTAACAGTGGTCCCGGTGGGTGCCGTCCGGTTCGACGACCCGCACGGTGGCCGGGGGCAGCTTGCGCACTCCGGCCAGTACGGTCCGGGGGGCGGCCACGGTCGCGTGCCAGCTGAGGTACTGGTGCACGGCGGCCGGGTCGAGCGAGGTGTCCACGTCGCCGGCCGCGAGCAGGGCGGGCAGCGAGGAGGCGAAGCGCAGCCGCCCCGGGGTCCCGGCCAGGTACAGGGGCTTGATGCCGAGCCGGTCGCGGCCCAGGATCAGCCGGCCGGTCCGGTGCTCGACGAGGGCGAAGGCGAACATGCCGTAGAAGTGGTCGACGCAGGCGGTGCCCCACTGCCGGTAGGCCGCGAGGACGACCTCGGTGTCCGAGGTGGACCGGAACCGGTGGCCGAGGGCCGTCAGTTCCTCGCGCAGCTCCCGGTAGTTGTAGACGCACCCGTTGAAGACGCCGGTGATCTCCTGCTCGGTGTCGGTCAGGGGCTGGGCCCCGCGCTCGGAGAGGTCGATGATCTTCAGCCGGCGGTGTCCCAGCGCGACGGCGCCCCGTGACCACACCCCCTCCCCGTCGGGCCCGCGGGCGGCGAGCCGGTCGTTCATCCGCTCGACGGCCGCCAGGTCGGGACGCGTGCCGTCGAAGCGCATCTCTCCGCTCAGGCCGCACATCAGCAACGACCTCCCTGCCGCGCGTACGGGTGGCGCGGGGTGCGCGGCGGTGTGGTGCGCGGCGGTATGTGGCCGGGACTGGTCGACACGGTGCTGCTTCTCCTTCGCGACAAGGGTGGGTACGGGGTGTGGCGCGCCGCGGCTCAGCGGCCGGCGATCCTGGCCCGGGCGGCCCCGGAGGGGTGGGCGACGGGCCGCCCCGGGGAGGTGAGGTGCGGGGCGGACGCGGCGGGCCGCCGGCGCGGGTGCTCATCGCCCCGGGTCTCCGCGATCGCCAGATCGGTGCAGGCGAGCAGGTCGTCCTCTTCGGCGGCGCGGCGCATGCGGTGGGCGGCGCTGCCGGCCGCCAGGGCCCGCTCGGCGAGGTCCCGGACGGTGTGCCAGTCCCCGGCGGCCTCGAGCGCCGGGCGCACCCGGGTCAGCAGGCGCCGTACGACCTGGGCCGCGGGTGCCTCGTGCCGGGTCTCGGGGTCGACCAGGACGCCTTCCAGGCCCGACCGGGCGGCCCGCCAGGATGCGGCGCGCAGCCACTCGTGCCGTCCGTCGCAGACCGGCGCGTCCGAGGCCTCCAGCCGCTCGCGGGCCTCGGTCACCAGGGCCCGGTAGAGCCCGGCGACCAGCACGACCGTCTCCGGTCGGGGGCAGGCGTCGCAGATGCGCAGCTCGAGGGTCTGCTGGTGGGCGGACGGCCGGAGGTCGTAGTAGATCATTCCCGCGTCGCTGATGACGCCCGAGTCGATCAGGCAGCGCACGGCCGCGTCGTACTCGGCGGCGTCGGCGAAGCATCCCGGCGGGCCCGCGGTGGGCCAGCGCTGCCACACCATGGTCCGCCAGCTGGCGTAGCCGGTGTCGGTGCCCAGCCAGAAGGGAGAACTGGCGGACAGGGCCAGCAGGACGGGCAGCCACGGGGACACCTCGCACATGAGGCGTACGGCCAGGTCGCGGCCGGGCACGTCGACGTGGACATGGGTGCCGCAGATCAGCTGCTCGTCGGCGATCATGCGGTATTCGTCGACCATGTGGCGGTAGCGGCGCCCGTCGGTGGGGCGGGTGTCCTGAGGGCGGGCCAGCGGCACGGTACCGGCGGCCACCACGGCCAGCCCGTGGGCGCTCGCCGCGGCGTCGAGCCTGCGTCTGGCGTTGATCACATCGTCGTACAGACCGGCGAGCGTCTCATGCACACCGCTGTTCGTCTCGACGGTCGCCTGCTGCAGTTCGGTCGTGAACGTGTCTTCGGGGAGCATCTCCAGCATGGCATCGGCTCGCGGCGCGAGCAGGCCCGTTTCCACCTCGACGATGTGGAATTCCTCTTCCACTCCGATGCGAACGGTCACGGCACTCCTCAGGTGACGGGCGGACGCTGACTGCCTCACCCGGAAATCGACCCGCCCCTCCGGTCCACCGGAGGGGGGCTGTGACCTCCGACTTCCCACCAGGCTCATTGCTAAGCAGGGGTGCTCCTCGGAGAGCGCGACGTCACAGACGAGCGAGCCGATGCCACCAGCGGCGCGTCACTCTCCGTGTCCCCGGTTACCGGAACCGGTGTCAGGAATCGATGCGCTCAGCATGACGTCGAGCCGTTGCCGGAGGGCTTCGCGGTAGGCGGCCGGCCGTCCGGTCCTTCCGACGCTGAGCGCCCCGACCAGGCGGCCGGCCCTGTGGTAGCTGATCTCCAGGCGCCGGCGGGCCAGGTACGGCGGTGAACGGCTCGGGCGCTTCGGGGGCCAGGAGAGTCGCGGCGGAGGCGGTGCCCTGTTCGACGGCGTCGGCTTGCCGTGGCCGGGGAGACGGTGCTGGCGCGCACCGGGCAGACACCGGCGGCCCTCTCGGCCTTGTCACGCAGCGCGTCGGACGGAGCATCCTCGTACCGGAGGCGGTCGTCGTCGAAGAAGAAGATCTCGGGCGCCGCGAAGACACACTGGCCGTGACTTTCGCAGAGGTTCACGTCCACGGTGATACGCATGGCTGGCTCCGTTGCGGTCGAAGGCCCGGGTGGCCCGGGCGTGCGCGAGGGCATCGGGGGCTCTGCCGGGCCCGGCTGGGCGGGGGGGGTGGTGCGGCAAGGCGTGTGCCGCGGTGGCCTCCTGGCACCTGCGGGCGCACGTCAGGAGAGCACCGGGGGGTGAAACGCGAGTAGTCGGGTTCGCTCCAGCGCAGCGGGGAGGCCGCGGAGATCTCCCGTACGGCCTCGACGGAGAACTCCACCAGGCGCTGGGCGCCGGGCACCTTGGCGGTCTCCTCGGGGTCCCACACGGTTCGCGCGGTACCGGACAGGTGCAGGAGCGAGCCGGTCCTCCAGTCGGGTACGAGGATGCCCGCGGCGGGGTCGAGCCGCAGGTTGCCCAGGGACAGGAACATGGCGTTGCCCGTGTAGTCGGGCCAGCGCAGCCGGGTCGGGGACAGGACCTGGAGGAAGCCGGGGACCCGGAGACCGGCTTCGCCCCCTCGGCCACCCGGAGACCGGCTTCGGATATCCGGCTCCCGGGGGGCGCGCCCGGCGCCATGACCCGCTACGGCTGCGGCGCCGCCGCCGGCCGGACGGCGATCGCGGCCCCGCTGACGCGTACCCGCGGATCGCCGGCCCGCAGGCCGACCTCCAGCAGTGACGGGCGGCCCATGTCGTGGCCCTGGTGCAAGGTGAGCCGCGCATCGGCCGGGACGAGGCTCAGATCACGGGCGTAGGCGCCGAACGCCGCGGCCGCGGCGCCCGTCGCGGCGTCCTCCACCACACCGCCGACCGGGAAGGGATCGCGGACGTGGAAGACGGTCGCCGTCTCGCGCCACACCAACTGCACGGTCGTCAGGTCGAGCCGCCGCATCAGCCGCGACAACCGGTCGAAGTCGTAGTCCAGATCGGCCAGCCGCTCACGGGTCGAGGCCGCGAGGACCAGGTGGCGCACTCCGGCGAAGGCGATCCTCGGAGGCAGGGCGTCATCGAGTTCGCCGGGCTGCCAGCCGAGCGCCGCCAGCGCCTCGGCCACGTCTGCCGGACCGGCGGCGAGCACGTGGGGCTCGACACTGGTGAGGGTGGCCTTGAGTACGCTGCTCTCTTCACGGACGGTCACAGGCACGTGGCCCGCGGCGGTGTGGAAGCCGAAGTCGCCTTCACCGAGGCGCTCGGCGAGCGCCACCGCCGTGGCCACGGTGGCGTGGCCGCAGAAGCCCACCTCCGCCCTGGGGCTGAAGAACCGCAGTCTGAACGACCGTTCGTCGTCCGGGTCGGGCCCGGCGGTGACGAAGGCGGACTCCGAGTATCCCAGTTCGGCGGCGATCGCCACCATCTCGGCTTCGCCCAGAAGGGAGGCGTCCAGGACGACGCCGGCTCTGTTGCCGCCGGCGGGGTCGGTGGTGAAGGCCGTGTAGTGCAGCACGTCGGCAGTCAGCTGCGGAGCCGGTTCACTCGCGTCGGTCCTCGTCGGGTTCGCCATGGCCGGTCGTCCTCTCCGGTGAGGTCTCCTCGCGGACCTGCTCGGGCGGCAGGCCGTGTTCCCCCCTACAGACATGATCGAAGCCTATTGCTTCGTCCCACGTCGAAATGTCGGCGTCGTACGCTGCGCGCATGATGGACGAGCCGCCCAAGCAGCAGACCGACATCGCAGGGGGGGCGAGTCCGGGCGGCTGGTCGAGGCCGGGCAGGGCGCGGCCCGGTAGGCGGCTTCGTCCAGTTCCTCGTAGCCGAGGCCGGTGTCCTTGGTCGCTGATCTTGTGCCAGACGAGGAAGGCGTTGAACAGGTACGAGTTCCAGCTGTGACTGGCCCGTCGGCGCGGGGCCGGAGAGTGCGGCGGCCGTGCGGACGACGATGCCTCCGTTGGTGGGTACGCGCCCCAGGACGGACCCCTGACCCAGAACGCGGGCCTGCATGCTGCTGCCGGGGTTCATGGTGAGCTGGTACTGCGCGACGAGGTCGGAGCCGATGACGCCCTGTCCGTCGATGCGCAGGCCGAGGCTGACCCAGAGGCTGGTGTGGTTGCCGGGACAGAGCAACTCCCCGGTGACGGGGTCATACTCCTGCTTCAGCCTGCTGGGGGTCATGGCATCTGGTGGGCGGTTCTCAGGGATTGATGACAGCCATCCACATGGGCTCGGTGCGGGTCTGCAGCATGTGCAGGGCGGTGTGGACTTCGGCGAGCGGGTAGCGGTGGGTGATCAGGTCTTCCGCCTGGAGGAGGCCGGTCTCCATCAGGGCGGGATCTCGCGGACGTCGGAGCGTGTGCAGGAGCGAGTGCCGATGAGGCGCCAGCAGTTGGTCATCAGGGTGAGGGCGGAGAACGGGGAGGGAGTCGGGTTTCCGCCCATGTGGACCATGGTCGCGCCGGTGGCCAGAGCGGCGGTGGCCTGCCAGGTGGTGGGGCCGTCGGGTGTGTGGTCGAGGACGGCGTCGGCGCCCTGGCGCAGCAGGCGGCGTAGCCGGTCGGTGAGGCCCGCGTTGCTGGTCCAGTCGGTGTCCAGTTCCTCCAGGGCGACGGTGTCGGTGGGCAGCGTGCCGGCGAGCCGGGTCACGGCGTCCAGGGGTGCGCGAGAGCGGGCGACGAGGATCAGCCGGCCTGTGCCGAAGTGAGGGGCGAGCTTGATGGCGGCGGTGCCATGGTGCCGGTGGCGGCGGTGACGACCACGGCGGAACCGGGGCGCGGTGCGGCGAGTTTCAGTGCGCGCAGGGCGTTGGCGAGGTCGTGGACCTTGGCGCCGAGGTCGAAGGAGACATGGTCCGGCAGGAGGTCGAGCAGCAGACAGCTCGGGCACGCCCTGGGCGCCCGGCTCGAACGGGCCCTGCGCGACCTGGACCTCACGCTCGCCCAGCACAACGCCCTTCAGCACGCCGTGCACCGCCCCGGCGTCACCCGCCGAATCGGCCCGGCGCACGGGCGTGACCGCGCAGTCCATGGGCAGCGCGGTCGCCGACCTGACCGAGCGGGGCCTCCTGGAACGCCGCCCACACCCCACCAACCGGCGCGTGCTCGGTCTGCACCCCACCCAGGCCGGCACCCTGCTCGCCGCCCGCTCCCAGGCGGTGGTCGAAAACGTCAACGCCGAGGCGCTCGCCGTCCTGACACCCCCGGAACAGGCCACCGCCCACCTGCTCCTGCATCGCCTGGTCACGCACCTCAACCCCGACGCCCTGCGCCCGCCCTCCTGAACACACCGCGCCCCACGGGACCACCCCGGCCGCCGCCCCTGACCCAGCGATGTGATCAGAGGGGCGTGCCTCAGGGACGAGTCAGGGTCCGGGTGGCGGTGGGTGGCGTTCCTGGTCGTGGCCGGCGCGCCTGCCGGCGCAGCGGTCCCCGCGCACCTCAGCGCGGTCCCGAGCCCGGTCGTCATGACCCGTGGACACCAGTCAAGGGAGCGCTGGTCCCCAACCGGCCCCAAGAACGATCAAGGGCCGGTTTCGGATGTCTCCGAAACCGGCCCTGACCTGCGACTGTCTCCAGTCGGGACGACAGGATTTGAACCTGCGACCCCTTGACCCCCAGTCAAGTGCGCTACCAAGCTGCGCCACGTCCCGATGCGCGGTCTGACCTGGGGTTTCCCCGGCCGAACGCGCAGGGAAACAATACCGCACTCGGGTCGGTGGTCGCGCGCCCCTTTCCCGCGCCGTTGACCTCAAGTTTGGTTGAGGTTGCACGATCAACCGTATGACGACCGCAGTGGAACAGCGCCGTGTCTACGGCTACGACGACCTGCCCCGCCTGATGGGGCTGATGACCGGCGACGAGAAGCACGGCCCGGCGGCCACCTCCACGCTCGACGTGCTGTGGGTGCTCTACGACCGGGTGCTCCGCGTCACGCCCGAGCGGCGTGTCGATCCCGCCCGGGACCGCTTCCTGCTCAGCAAGGGGCACGGGCCCATGGCGTACTACGCCGTGCTGGCCGCGAAGGGCTTCCTGCCCGCGGAGTGGCTGCCGGGGTTCGGCACGTACGACTCCCCGCTCGGCCACCACCCGGACCGGGTGCTGGTACCGGGTGCCGAGATCGGCAGCGGGTCGCTCGGACACGGGCTGCCGATCGCCGTGGGCACCGCGCTCGGCCTGCGCGCCCAGGGCCGGACCGACCCGGCGGTCTGGGTGCTGATCGGGGACGCCGAACTGGACGAGGGCAGCAACCACGAGGCGATCGCCTTCGCGGGGCCCGCCGGGCTGGACCGGCTGCACACCGTCGTGATCGACAACTCCTCCGCCAGCCACGCGCTGCCGGGCGGGATCGCGGCCCGGTTCGAGGCCGCCGGCTGGTCCGCGGCGACCGTGGACGGCCGCGACCACGAGGCGCTGTACGCGGCGTTCACCGCGCCGCACCCGGGCCGGCCGCACGTCGTCGTGGCCCGGGTCGAGCCGAAGAACGCCTGACCCTCCCCCGCTCTCCGAAAGGGCACCCTTCCATGGACACCATGCGTGACCGTTTCGCCCCCGTCGTCTCCCGGCTGCTGGACGAGGATCCCCGGGTCGCCGTCGTCCTCGCCGAGATCGGCCTCGACGGCTTCCGGGACGCGATGCGCCGCCATCCCGACCGGGTGATCAACGTCGGCATCCGCGAACAACTGCTGGTCGGGGCGGCTGCGGGGCTGGCGCTCACCGGGCTGCGGCCCGTCGTGCACACCTTCGCCAGCTTTCTCGTGGAGCGGCCGTTCGAACAGGTCAAGCTGGACCTGGGGCACCAGAACACGGGCGCGGTGCTGGTGAGCGCCGCCGCCTCCTTCGACTGGCCGGCCGGCGGCTTCACCCACATGGCACCGGGCGACGTGGCCCTCCTGGACACGCTGGACGGCTGGACCGTGCACGTGCCCGGACATCCGGACGAGGCCGAGACACTGCTGCGGCACGCGGTCGCCGCGGGCGACGACAGGGTGTACGTGCGGCTGTCCGTGCAGTCCAACCGGCAGGGACGGCTCATCGACGGACAGCGCCTCGTCACCGTCCGCGAGGGCCGCTCGGGTGTCGTGGTCGCGGTCGGCCCGCTGCTGGACACGGTCCTCGCCGCCACGGAGGGCCTCGACGTGACCGTGCTGTACGCGACGACGGTACGGCCGTTCGACGCGGCCGGGCTGCGGCGGGCCACGGAGCGGGCGGGCACGGACGTGGTGCTGGTCGAGCCGTATCTGGCGGGCACCTCCACGACCGCGGTCAGCGAGGCGCTGTCCGATGTGCCGCACCGGGTGCTCGGCCTCGGCGTCGGCCGGCGCGAACTGCGCCGCTACGGCACGGTCGAGGAGCACATGGCCGCACACGGCCTGGACCCGGCGAGCCTGCGCGAGCGGATCGACGGCTTCGTCACAGCCGCACGCGTGCCGGCGGGCGGGTGAGCCCGGCAACGCTGGCCCACCGGCCGGACAGCAAGCGGGTGGACCAAGGCCGCAACGGCGTGCCCGGCTTCCCGCGCCCCCTGTGCCGGCCCCCACCGGGTCTCTCAGCTCCCCGGCGGCAGCCCCACCTCGGGGTGGGTGTCCAGGAGTCGGGGCGGGGCGGCCTGGCGCCAGGAGTCGGCCAGGATGTCCCGCAGCTCCGCCTCGTCCTCCAGGGCGGCCAGTCTCGCTCTCACCCAGGCGAACTGGGCCTCGTGGCCGGCGATCCAGAACTTGTCCGGCTCGGCCAGCACCAGTTCGTCGCGCTCCTCCTTGGGACAGCGCACGGCGATGGACGTCTCGTCCTCGGGCAGGGTCGCGAACATCTTCCCGGCCACCCGGAACGTGGGCATGCTCCAGGCCACCTTCTCCGTGGCGTCCGGCAGGGACAGGGCGATTCGGCGTACGTCTTGTGCGTCCGGCATGCCACGCAAGGTAGCCCCTGCCACTGACAATCAGCCTCCGGGCCTGCCATCGAGCCGCTTGTAGTACAGCGTCGTCGGCCGCAGCTCGCCCGCCGGGCTCGCCGCGTATCCGGGAATGGTGCCGGCCACGGTCCAGCCGGCCGAGCGGTACAGCCGCTCGGCCGGGCTGCCGGTCTCGGTGTCGAGGTGGAGCAGGGTGCGCCCGTCGGCCGCGGCGGCCCGCTCGGCGGTGGTCAGGAGCCGGCGGCCGAGCCCCTGCCCGCGCGCGCTCCGGTGCACCATCAGCTTGACCAGCTCCGCCCGGTGCCGGCTGTTCGGCTTGTCCGGGAAGTCCAGGCTCACCGTGCCGGTCACCCGGTCCGGGGCGGCCACGGCCGCCCACACGGCGAGCCGGCCCGCCGCCACGGCGTCCGCCCGCTCGCGCCACCAGGCGACCGCCTCCGGGTGGCCGAGCGGTGCCAGGAAGCCGACGGAGGCGCCGGAGGCGACGGTGTCGGTCAGCAGCGCCGCCAGGCCGTCGGCCCGCTCGCGCACCCGGTCGCCGTTCCAGCGCTCGATCCTCACGGCCGTACCACCGCCAGGACGTAGCGCGCCGGGTCCGGGCCGGCGCAGCGGAACCGGGTCGCGCCGGTCACCCGCATCCGCAGGCAGTCCCCCGGGCCGAGCCGGTGGGCCTGTGCGCCGGCGATGACCTCCAGGGACCCCGCGAGAAGCCACAGATGCTGTTCCAGACCGGGCACGGGCGGCCGGTCGTAGGCGAGGTCCGCGCCCGGGGCCAGCCGGCCCTCGACCAGTTCGCCGCGCAGTCCGGTGTGCGGCGGGGACACGGACCGGCGGACGAAGCCGGCGGCGCGGTCCTCCCACACCTGCTGCTCGGCGGCCCGGACCAGCGGGGCCGGGGCCGCCTCGACCTCGCCGAGCAGCTGGGACATGGTGCGGCCGTAGACGTGGCACAGCCGGTTCAGTACGGCCGCGGTGGGGCTGATCTCCGCGCGTTCGGCGCGGGACAGGGTCGACCGGCTCACGCCGCTGCGCTCCGCCAGTTCGCCCAGGGACCAGCCGTGCTGGGCGCGCAGTTCGGCGAGCCGGGCGCCGATGAGGTGATCGACGGGATCCTCGCTTCTCATGTCCGGGACGCTATCCCTGATATGAGACGGCCGCGTTACGGACGCCTCACACCCGGGCCGCCTCGCCGAGCGCCTCCAGCACCGGGCGGATCAGCGGGTGTCCCTCGGCGCCCCGGCGTACGGCGGCGAAGACGCGGCGGGTCGGGGCGACGCCGTCGACGGGGCGCACGACCACGCCGGCGAGGTCCATGCCGCACAGCGCGGAACGCGGTACGAGGGCCACGCCCGCGTCGGCCGCGGCGAGGGCCACGACGGCCCGGAAGTCGTCGGAGGAGTGCTCCAGGCGGGGCTGGAAGCCGGCGCTCTCACAGGCGAGGACGACCACGTCGTGGCAGGGATTTCCGGGGTACGGCCCGATCCAGGGGTCCTTGGCGAGGTCGGCGAGGGGCACCTCGGGGGCGTCCGCCAGCCGGTGTCCGAAGGGGACGACGGCGTCGAACGGCTCGGCGTAGAGCGGGACGTGGGTCAGGCGGGGGTCGTCGGCCGGCGGGGCGCCCCGGTACTCGACGGCTACCGCCACGTCCACCTGCCGGTCCAGGACCATGGGCAGGCTGGCGTCCCCCTCCGCGTCCCGCACCCGGATCCGTATGCCGGGCGCCTTGCCGGCGAGGCGGGCCACCGCCGGGGCCACGACCTGGGCGATGCCGGTCGCGAAGGCCGCCACGGTGACCGTGCCCGCCTCGCCGGAGCCGTAGGCGGCCAGCTCGGCCTCGGCCCGCTCCAGCTGGGCGAGGACCGCGTTGGTGTGGCTGAGCAGGATCTCGCCGGCCGGGGTGAGCCGTACGCCCTTGGCACCGCGCTCCACCAGGCGGTGGCCGGTCTCCTGCTCCAGGGCCGTCAGCTGCTGGGAGACGGCGGAGGGGGTGAGGTAGAGCGCGGCGGCCGCCGCCGTGACCGTGCGGTGGTCGGCCACCGCACGGAGGATGTGGAGCCGCCGTGCCTCGATCATGTCCCTGATTATCCCAGCTCGTCCGGCCTGGTCAGGCCCCCAGTTCGGCGCGCGCCGCGACGAAGGCGTCGACCGCGCGGTGGACGTCGTCCGTGGAGTGCGCGGCGGACAGCTGGACCCGGATGCGGGCCTGGCCCTGGGGGACGACCGGGTAGGAGAAGCCGATCACGTACACGCCGCGCTCCAGCAGCAGTTCGGCCATGCGGGCCGCCTTCGCCGCGTCGCCGATCATGACGGGGGCGATGGCGTGGTCGCCGGGGAGGATGTCGAAGCCCTCCTCGGTCATCCGGCGGCGGAACAGCGCGGTGTTCTCGTTCAGCCGCACCCGCAGGTCGTCGGCGCTCTCCAGCAGGTCGAGGACCTTCAGGGAGGCGGCGGCGATCACCGGGGCGAGGGTGTTGGAGAACAGGTAGGGGCGGGACCGCTGGCGCAGCAGGGCGACGATCTCGGCGCGGGCCGCGACATAGCCGCCGGAGGCGCCGCCGAGGGCCTTGCCGAGGGTGCCCGTGATGATGTCCACGCGGTCCATGACACCGTGCAGTTCGGGGGTGCCCCGGCCGGTCGGGCCGACGAAGCCGACGGCGTGCGAGTCGTCGACCATGACCATCGCGTCGTAGCGGTCGGCGAGGTCGCAGATCTCGCGCAGGGGTGCCACGTAGCCGTCCATGGAGAAGACGCCGTCGGTGACGATCAGCCGGCGGCGGGCGTCGGACGCCTCTTTCAGCTTGGCCTCCAGGTCCGCGAGGTCGCGGTTGGCGTAGCGGTACCGGCGGGCCTTGGACAGCCGGATGCCGTCGATGATGGAGGCGTGGTTGAGGGCGTCGGAGATCACCGCGTCCTGCTCGCCGAGCAGGGTCTCGAAGACACCGCCGTTGGCGTCGAAGCAGGAGGAGTACAGGATGGTGTCCTCCTGGCCGAGGAACGCCGACAGCCGGCCCTCCAGTTCCTTGTGCACCTCCTGGGTGCCGCAGATGAAGCGGACGGAGGCCATGCCGTAGCCCCAGCGGTCCAGGGCCTCGTGGGCGGCGGCGATCACCTCGGGGTGGTCGGCCAGGCCGAGGTAGTTGTTGGCGCAGAAGTTGAGGACCTCGCCGGGACGTCCGCCGGCGGTGACGTTCACGGTCGCGGACTGCGGGGTGCCGATGACCCGCTCGGGCTTGTGCAGGCCGGCGGCGCGGATCTCGTCGAGGGTGGCGCGCAGGTCGTCGCGGACGGTGTCGAACATGGGGGGCTCCTGAAGGTGCTCGCGGGTGACGGGGGTCAGACGGTCCAGTCGAGGATGACCTTGCCGCCCTTGCCGCTCGCCGCGTCGGCGAAGGCGGCCTCGAAGTCGCGGTAGCCGTACCGGCCGGTGATCACGGGGGCGAGATCGAGACCGCCCTCCAGCAGCACCGACATCGCGTACCAGGTCTCGAACATCTCGCGGCCGTAGATGCCCTTGATGGTGATCATCGAGGTGACGATCCGGGCCCAGTCCACGGGGAACTCCTCGGCGGGCAGTCCGAGCATGGCGATCCGGCCGCCGTGGGTCATGTTCGCGATCATGTCGCGCATCGCCTCGGGGCGGCCGGACATCTCCAGGCCGATGTCGAAGCCCTCGCGCAGGCCCAGTTCCCGCTGGCCGTCGGCGATGGTGGTCCCGGCGACGTTCAGGGCGAGGCTCACCCCGATCTTGCGGGCCAGGTCCAGCCGCTCCTCGCTGACGTCGGTGACGACGACGTTGCGGGCGCCCGCGTGCCGGGCCACGGCGGCGGCCATCAGGCCGATCGGTCCCGCCCCGGTGATCAGTACGTCCTCGCCGACCAGCGGGAAGGACAGCGCCGTGTGCACGGCGTTGCCGAACGGGTCGAAGATCGCGGCCACGTCGAGGTCGACGGGGACCCGGTGCACCCAGACGTTGGACGCGGGCAGGGCCACGTACTCGGCGAACGCGCCGTCGCGGCCGACGCCGAGACCGACGGTGGCCCGGCACAGGTGGCGGCGGCCGGCCAGGCAGTTGCGGCACTTGCCGCACACCAGGTGGCCCTCGCCGCTGACCCGGTCGCCGACGCGGACGTCCGTCACGTCCCGGCCGGTATCCACGACCTGCCCGACGAACTCGTGACCGACCACGAGCGGGGTGCGGATGGTCTGCCGGGCCCAGCCGTCCCAGGCCCGGATGTGCAGGTCGGTCCCGCAGATACCGGTCCGCATGACCTTGATGAGGACGTCACCGGGGCCGATGGCGGGCTCCGGGACGTCCATCAGCCTGAGACCCGGCTCCGCCTTCTCCTTGACCAGCGCCTTCAACGCTACGGCTCCTGTGGGTGAGACCCGGCCCGCGGGCACGCCGAAGGAGCCCGCACCGGGTCAGAGGGGTGGAATCACCCCGCAATCTGCCCTATGCGCGCGCCGGGGTCCATCGAGCTTTTCTTAACCGGCGCCTCAGCTTTCCTTCAGGCCCCGTGGGTGTCCCCCATGTCCCTCGCACCGCACCGCACTTGGCCCGCCTCGGGCGGGGCGGGGGCTCAGAGGGGCAGGCCGTCCCGGGCGCTCTGTTCGAGGCGTACGACGAGATCGGCGGCGAGCGCCTTGATGGTGTCCAGGCCGGTCCTGCCCCAGGCGCGCGGGGATGTGTCGGCCGCACATACCGTGCCGAGCGTCATGCCGGAGCTGTCGATGAGCGGGGCACCGAGATAGGAACGGATGCCGAACCCGTCGACCATCGGGTTGCCCGCGAACCGCGGATAGTCGCGGACATCATCCAGGACCAGCGCCTTGTGTCGTACCACCACATGGGGGCAGAACCCATGGTCGCGCGGCAGCACCCGGCCCATCTCGGCCCGGCTGCCGTCCTCGCGGACGACCGGGGCGACGGGGGCGCACAGACCCGCGAAGAACTGGTGGTCCTCGCCGACGAAGTTGACCATGGCGTAGCTCGCGCCGGTGAGTTGGGCGAGGTGGCCGGCGAAGGCGTCGAGCGCGGGGTCGGGCCGGTCCGCGAGGCCGAGCCGGCGCAGCCGGTGGACGCGGGCGGGCGCCTCCTTGTCCTCGGGGGTGAGCAGCAGACCCCGGACCGGCCGGGGCGGCTCGTAGCTCATCGCCGGGCTCCGGCGCTGTGGGTGTACCTCATACAGGAACTCCGTGGGCGGTGGGTCGGGATCACCTGTGGGCGCCCTGGCTGGGCGTGGCCGCCGGGGCGAGGGCCAGCAGGTGGCGGACGAGGGTGAGCAGGGTCTGGACGCCGGAGCTGGAGATCCGGGCGTCGCAGCGCACCACCGGGATCTCCGGGTCGAGGTCGATGGCGGCCCGCACCTCGTCGGGCGCGTAGCGGTGGGCGCCGTCGAACTCGTTGACGGCGACGACGAAGGCGACGCCGCGCTCCTCGAAGAAGTCGACGGCGGCGAAGCAGTCCTGCAGGCGCCGGGTGTCGGCGAGGATCACCGCGCCGAGCGCGCCCTCGGACAGTTCGTCCCACATGAACCAGAACCGCTCCTGCCCCGGCGTGCCGAACAGGTACAGCACGTGTTCCGGGTCGAGCGTGATCCGGCCGAAGTCCATGGCGACGGTGGTCTCCATCTTGTTCTCGACGCCGTCGAGGCTGTCCGTGCCGACGCCGACCGTGGTGAGCAGCTCCTCCGTGCTGAGCGGCGCGATCTCGCTGACCGCGCCCACGAAGGTGGTCTTGCCGACCCCGAACCCGCCCGCGACCAGGATCTTGAGCGCGGTCGGGAACGGGTCAGAGCTGTCGTCGTAGTCCATCGAGCACTGCCTCCAGCAGAGACCGGTCAGTGGGGGTGTGGTGGTAGGCGGGCGGCTTGGCGGTCAGCGCGCCGCAGTCGACCAGGTCCGACAGCAGCACCTTGGTGACCACCGCGGGCAGCTTCAGCTGGGCGGCGACCTCGGCGACCGAGACGGGCGCGCGGCACAGGTCGAGGGCCTGCGCGTGCTCGGGACCGAGGTAGCCGAGCGGGGTGACTCCGGTGACCATCACCTGCGACATCAGGTCGAAGGCGATGCTCGGCTCGGTGCGGCCGTCGCTGACCGTGAACGGCCGCACCAGCCGCCCGGCCGCCTCGTCCAGCCACGGCCCGTCGCCGGCTGCGGCCACGCTCAAGGCCTCGTCGCCGCGCGGTCCGCGGCCTGCTGCCGGGGAGCGGTCACCAGGTACGGGCGCACGCTCTTGACCAGCATCGCCATCTCGTAGCCGAGCACGGCGGCGTCGGCCTCGCGGCCGGCCAGCACGGCGAGGCAGGTGCCGGAGCCGGCGGTGGTGACGAAGATCAGGCTCGCGTCGAGTTCGACCACGACCTGCCGCACCTCGCCGCCGTCGCCGAACCGGACGCCCGCGCTGCGGCCGAGGGAGTACAGGCCGGAGGCCAGGGCCGCCATGTGGTCGGCGCTGTCGGCGTCCAGGCCGTGCACGGACTTCACCAGCCCGTCGGAGGAGAGGAGCACCGCGCTGGTGGTGTGCGGTACGCGCTGCACGAGGCCGCTCAGCAGCCAGTCGAGGTCGGATGCGGGGACGGTCGGCGCATCGCTCGCCATGGTGGATCGACTCCTTGGGGTACGCAGATCTGCGGGAGCGGTGGGGGTACGACGTGCGGGAGCGGGGGCGGGTACGGTCATCCGGCCGGGGCACTCCCGTCGGCTCGGTCGGCACCGCGCACGCCGTCCGACACGGGCGCGTGGGCACGGGCGTGAGGCAGGGGGACCGGGGCCGGTGGTGGCGTAGGGGTGGTGTGGTCGGAAGCCATGTGGTCCGGAGCCATGTGGCGAGCGCCCATGTGTGTGGCGTCCATGTGTGTGGCGTCCATGGGGGGCGGACCGGGGTGGTGCTGCTGGGCCTCGGCCAGTCCGACCCCGCGCTGGAAGGCGGCCATGAGGCCGGGGTCGTGGCCGGCGACGGTGTCCGCGTCCTGGCGGGGCGCCGGGCCGCCGCGCAGTTGGGGCGCGATGTGCTCCTGGGCACGTCTGCGGGGCAGTTGGGGCTTGTGGTGCTGGTCCATGGTGTCGCGCACCATGTCGGCGCGCGGGGTGGGCAGGACCGTGTGTGCCTCCACCACCGGCCGGTCCTCGGCGGTGATGCCGGGCCCGGCCTCGGCGGGGTGGGGCCGTTCCCCGTGGGTGCCGCGGACGGGCAGCGGGGGCAGGGTGCTGCCGCCCGGGCGGTCGCTCGTACCGCTCTCGGTGCCGTGCCGCCCGGATCCGCTCTGTGCGTGCCGCCGCCGTCCGGTACCCGGCGTCTGTCCGGCACCGGTCAGCCCCTGGGCACCGGTCCCGCTCCCCGCGTCGCCTGGGGTGCCGGTGCCGCCGGTACGGGTACCGCCGGTTCCCGTACGGGCGGCCGGCGCGGAACCGTTTCCCGTGCGTCCGGCGGCGCCGTGCTCGGCCGTGCCGCCCCCGCCCGCGTCCGCGCCCACGCCCGTGTCCTCAGCCGGGCCCGGAACCGGCCCCGGACCCGCACTGGCATCCGCGTCCGTCTCCGTGCCCGGTGCGACCCGCGCCTGGCCCAGCAGCGCCTGGGGAACGACCAGGACGGCCTGCACGCCGCCGTAGATGTTGGTCTGCAGCCGCACGTGGATTCCGTGCCGGCGGGCGAGCTGGGAGACGACGTAGAGCCCGATGCGGCCGTCGGCCAGCAGGCTGGCGACGTTGACCTGGTCGGGGTCGGCGAGCAGGGCGTTCATCCGGTTCTGCTCGGTGACGGGCATGCCCAGCCCGCGGTCCTCGACCTCGACGGCGAGCCCGGAGGTGACGAGGCCGGCGCGGAGCAGCACCTGGGTGTGCGGGGCCGAGAACACCGTGGCGTTCTCGATGAGTTCGGCGAGCAGATGGATGACGTCGGCGACGGCGTGGCCGCGCAGTTCGCCCTCGATGGGCGGTACCAGCTTGACCCGGGAGTACTGCTCGACCTCGGCGATGGCGGAGCGCAGCACCTCGGTCATGCTGACCGGGTTGCTCCACTGCCGGCGGGAGACGGCGCCGCCGAGCACGGCGAGGTTCTCGGCGTGCCGCCGGATCCGGGTGGCCAGGTGATCGACGTGGAAGAGGCCCTTGAGCAGGTCGGGGTCCTCGATGTCGTTCTCCAGGTCGTCGAGGATCGAGATCTCCCGGTGCACGAGGGACTGAAGGCGGCGCGCGAGGTTGACGAACACCTCCAGCTTCTGTTCGCTGCCCGTCTGGCTGGAGAGCTGGGCGGCCCGGACGACGGCGGTGACGGCGCCGTCGTGCGCGCGGGCCAGGTCGGCGGCGAGCAGTTCGAAGTCGTCGGCGTCCGCGGGGGGCCGGCCGCGCCGGCCGCGCTGGGGCGGGGTCTCGCCCTGCCGGAGCGCGTCGACCAGGGCGTGCAGATCGGCCTCACCGCGCACGGCGGTGCGCCGGAGCGCGTCGACACGGCCGGCGATCGAGCGGGCGGCGCGGTCGGCGGCCACGGCGGCGATCAGGATGCCGGCCACGGTCACGCCCGCCGCTCCGGCGACCATGGCCCACAGCAGGGGGCCGGTGCGTGCGCCGGCGGAGCGGACGCTGAACAGCACGGCGGCGCCTGCGCCGAGCGCGACCGCGAGGGGTGGCAGCACGGCCAGCCGCATCAACTGGGGCCGTATGTGCGTCTCGGGCAGTGCGGGAGCGGGTCGGGTGACCGGCCGTCCGTGCCGGCCGCCCTCGCGACGGTCGGCGCGGGCGGCCGGCGCTCGGAGGTGAGACATCTGCGTCCTCGTACTGGTCCGTCGGTCCTGGGGTGTCGTGCGGTGCGCGCTGGGGGCATGCGCCGATGCGGGCACGCGTCATCGCGGCGTCGGCCGACGGGACCGGTCATTCCGGCCTCATGTCACCCGACGGACACTCACAGTAGTTGCCTGCGCATCCTGTGTGGTGGGCAGTCGGCAAAGTCCCCCGGGGAGCGTCCCGCTCTGGTATGAGGAGCCGTACGACAGACCGATAACCCGGCCGAACGTTCCTCGGCCGGGCCGAAAAAGACTGGTGCGACCTGGTCGGAAGCGATCAGAAAGCACGACCGGGGGCGCCGGGCCGCTTCGGCCCGCCACCCCCGGTCGGGTGTGAACATACGAACGTCAGTCCGCCTCGGACTCCCCCTGGCCCCGCGTCCGTACGGGGGCATCCGGTCGGATGTCACCGAGGGATGTCACTGCCTGTGGTCGCCTTGGCCTTGGGTGCAGGGCGCCCCGTACCCAGGGGCGCGCCCCGCTCAGCCCCGTACCGGCGGTTCCGCCACCAGCGCGCCGGTCGAGCGCCAGGTGTGCCGGACGTCGCCCGAGACATGCCGCCACCAGGCCTCCGCCGGCAGTTTCCCGGCGGGTTCGAAGGGCTCGCCGGGCCGGGGCAGCGCCACCGCCTGGCCGGCCTCCTCGGCGACCTCCTTGGTCCACTCCCCCGGTTCCGCCCAGGGGTGCGGGGCGAGGTTGAAGGTCCCCCAGTGGATGGGCAGCAGCACACCGTGCGGTGCCCCGCCCTGGAGGTCGAGATGGGCGCGCAGACCCTCCTCGGGGGTCATGTGGATGTCGGGCCAGAACTCGCTGTACGCCCCGATCTGGATCATCGTGGCGTCGAACGGGCCGTGCGCGGCGCCGATGTCCCGGAAGCCGTCGAAGTAGCCGGTGTCCCCGCTGTGGTAGATCCGGTGCTCCTCGCCGGCGACGGCCCAGGACGCCCAGAGGGTGTGCTGGGTGTTGCGCAGGCCCCGGCCGCAGAAGTGGCGGGCCGGGGTGGCGGTGAGGGTGAGTCCGCCGATCCGGGTGGACTCGTGCCAGTCCAGTTCGCGCAGCCGGTCCGGGGAGACGCCCCAGTGCTCCAGGTGGGCACCGACGCCGAGCGGCACGGCGAACAGGGTGTCCGTGCCGGCCAGTGCCCTGATGGTGGGCAGGTCCAGGTGGTCGTAGTGGTCGTGCGAGATGACGACGACGTCGACCGGGCCGAGCGCGGCCAGCGGCAGCGGGACCGGGTGCAGCCGCTTGGGTCCGGCGAACGGGAACGGGGAGCAGCGCTCGCCCCAGACGGGGTCGAACAGCACGCGGTGGCCGTCGATCTCGGCGAGCACGCTGGAGTGACCCATCCAGGTCAGCCGCAGTCCGGTGGCCGACGGCTCGGCCAGGTCGGCGAAGGTGGTGGGGTGCACCGGGACGGTGCCCCGGGGTGAGCGCAGCGGCCGGGCGTCCTTGTCCAGGAACACCTTCGCGAGGTCCAGCGGCGAGCCGCTGGGCCGGGTGCGGGCGGGGCCGCCGGGGTTCTGGAAGACGCCGTCCCTGAAGTGCGGGGAGCGGCGGATGCGTGCCAGGCGGGCGCCGCCCGGGTCCGCGCCGAAGGCGGCGGGCCGCAGGGCACGCAACCCGGAGCCCGGAGAACGCAAACCGGTCACGGTACCTCCTGGTGGAGTGGGGTGAGGCCTCCATTATGGTCGGCGCCTCCGACAGCCCGGCCGGGGCGGGACCCCCTCGCACTCCGCCGGCGCCCAGGACCCGTCCGGCTCCCGCGACTTCGAGTCGGTACGGTGACTCGGCCGGACCGGGCTTGCGCACACACCGGCGCCGCCGCACACACCGATGGTGCGGCCGGCACCGCGCGCGGGGCGGTGTCGCGGCCCCGCGCGCGGAGTGGGCAGACGACGCCCTCGCCCGCGAACCGGCCCTGTCGCGGCGGACGTCGGCCGGACGGCGAAGGGCGCGGGCCGCGTCCCGGCCGCGCGCGGCGATGGTCCGGGGCGCGGCCGGCGGCGTCAGGCCACGGAGGCGATGCGCATCTTGATGTCGTCCGGCGAGAGCGTGCCCTTGGCGGTCACGTGGTCGCCGGAGGACTCGCCGCGCAGCCGGCGCCCGATCCAGGGCACGAGGAACTCGCGCGCCCAGTGCACGTCGTCGCGGCGGACCTCCAGGGTGCCCCGGGGCGGCAGCGGCGGCCACGGCTGCTCGGGATCGGCCGGCACCTCCAGGCCGAGGACCTGTCCGGCCCGCAGCGCCACGCGGGTGTGCCCCTCGGGCGACAGGTGCAGGCGGTCGCTGTCCCAGGCCCGGCGGTCCTGCACGGACCTCAGGGACCACAGGTCGAGCACGGGGCAGCCGTACCGGTCGGCGATGGCACGGACGTGCCCGTTGTACGTGGCGATCTTGCCGCGCAGGTGCTTGAGCACGGGCACGCCACGGGTGTCGAAGCCGGTCGTCACCATCACCGTGCCGGCGACCGCGGTCAGCCGGGCCACGGCCCGCTCGAAGCGCTCGGCCACCTCGTCCGGGTCGGTGCCCGGGCGGATGATGTCGTTGCCGCCCGCGCAGAAGGAGACCAGGTCGGGAGCCAGGTCGACGGCCTGCGGGACCTGGTCGGCCACGATCTGGTCCAGCAGCTTCCCGCGCACGGCGAGGTTGGTGTACTGGAAGTCGCCCTCGGGACGCCGGTCGGCGAGCAGCACCGCGAACCGGTCGGCCCAGCCCACGAACGCCCCGTCGGGCCCGGGATCGCCGACGCCCTCGGTGAAGCTGTCCCCCACCGCCACGTACGACCCGATCACTGATCTGCTGTCATTCTTCGAATCGTCTGCCACGTCGGACCATGATTCACCTTCGGATGTGACCTACGCGACCGTAAGGCGGGGTTGACGAACGGTGAGATGAGCCACTCTTAAAGACTTTGCAATCCAGGAATAATCCAGGAACAAAGACGCGTCAGGAGCAGCGGGCCCGAGTCGTCGTGTCCGGCGCCGCCGGTGATCTGCGCGCGGGGGTCCGGGAGTTGGGCGACGGCGATGCGCGGGACCGGACCAGCCGCGGCGGCGCGCAGCAGTTCCACGCGCGCCCGGCCGCCGTTGGTGACGGCCCCCCACCGCCCGACCACGTCGCCGCGCGTCCGGTGGTGCGGCGCGCCCCCCGTGCCGTCGTCGGCGAAGCGGAGCCGCAGATCATCAAGGGTTCGGGGGCGCCTGGGCCATGCCTGTGGATAACTCATTACCCGAGGAAATCGATGCCGTATGGTCGGTCTCAGTGCCCGCCGGCGAGCCGCGACGGCGGGGAACGACCGGGAGGAGCCCCCGTGACGCAGCAGGTCCCGTCGACCGAGCCGGAGCTGGCAGGAGTGCGCAATTTCCGTGACGTGGGCAGACTGCCGACGGTGGACGGACGGCGGGTGCGCCACGGAGTGCTGTACCGCAGCGGGCATCTGGCGCACGCGACCGAGGAAGACGCGGCCTTCCTCGCCTCCCTGGGGCTGCACACGGTCTTCGACTTCCGCAACGCGGCCGACCAGAAGCTGGAGGGCCCCGACGTCGAGCTGCCCGGCGTGCGGAATGTGAACCTGCCGCTGAGCGACCCGGCGGACGGCGCCGAGTTCTGGAAGATGGTCCGCGACGGCGACCTCGACCAGCTGCGCGCGATCCTCTCCGACGGCAAGGGGGCGGCCCGGATGATCGCCTCCTACCGGACGATGGTCAAGCAGCGCACCGCCGAGCACTCCCGGGTGCTGCACGCGCTCGCCGACGACAGCGTCCCCGCGCTGATGCACTGCGCGGCCGGCAAGGACCGCGCGGGCGTGTCCATCGCCGTCACGCTGCTCGCCCTGGGCGTGGAGCGCGAGGCGATCGTCGCCGACTATCTCGAGTCCAACGCCAAGCACCGCCGTTACAAGGTCCGCCGCAGCGGCAGCGCGGACACGGCGTACACGCCCGAGGTGATGGAGCTGCTGGACCCGCTTTTCGACGCCCGCGCCGAGTATCTGGAGGCCGCGTTCACGAGCATCGAGGAGACCTGGGGCGACGTCGAGACCTATCTGGCACAGGGCCTCGGCCTCGCCCCGGAGACCCGGGAGCGGCTGCGCGAGCGCCTGCTGGACTGAGGCGGGAGCGCGGGGCGGTCAGCCCTTGCCGCCCACCGCGAACAACAGGTAGAGGAAGGCGGCCAGGACGTGCCCGAGGGCGATGTAGATGATCAGCCGGATCCACAGGGAACGGGGGAACTTCTCCTCGAAGTTGCTCATGGCAGCTCTCCGGTCGGCGAGCCCAGGCACAGCGTGGCCGTGGGGCTCTGCAGCAGGGTGTGGACGAACAGCAGTTCCACGCCGTCGTGGTCGTCGGCGGCGAGGCGGTGCGGGGTGAGCGAGTCGAAGTGCGCGCTGTCCCCGGGGCCGAGCAGGTGCGCGGTGTCCCCGAGCCGCAGCCGCAGCCGCCCCTTCAGGACGTAGAGCCACTCCTCGCCGGGGTGGACGCGCACGATGTCCCCCTGGGAGCCGTAGGGCACCCGCACCCGCAGGGCCTGCATGCCGCGGCCGGGCGCCCCGGCCTGGACGTAGGTCCAGCCGCCGGCCCGGGTCGGTTCCATGGCGGCGGCGCGCACGATCGCGTCCCGGTCGGCGACCGTCTCGCCGAGCAGTTCGGAGACGGTCGTACCGTAGATACGGGCGAGGGCGAGGAGCATCGGCAGCGAGGGCTGCCGGTGTCCGGTCTCCAGGCGGGAGAGGTGGGCCGGGGAGAGACCCGCGGAGCGGGCCGCGGCCTCCAGGGTGAGGCCGGCGCGCCGGCGCAGAGCGCGCAGCTGGGGCGCGACGGCGGGCAGGCCGCCGTCCGCGGCCGGCGGCGCGGCATCCGAGGCGTTCATGCCTCCATTGAGCCCCACGGTTGCCTGTGGGGCAATTTTCTTGCCTGTGAGGCAAAGGCGGGGCGCCTCGGCGTCCGCCGCCGGCGCCCCGCCCTCCGGATCACCTCAGCGGTTGGCCACGGCCTGCTTGATCAGGGTCTTGCCGAAGTCCCACATCAGCCCGCCGCCGCTGTGCGCGTCGTCCATCACCGCGGTGAAGGCGTCCACGAACCGGTCCACGTCGGCCTCGTCGATGACCAGCGGCGGAATCAGCTTGATCACCTCCAGGTGGTCGCCGGACACCTGGGTGAGGATCCGGTGCTTCTGCAGCAGCGGTACGACGACCATCTGGGCGAACAGGCCCTTGCGGGCCGCCTGGAGCATGGTCCAGCGGCCGCGCAGCTTCAGCGAGGACGGCTTGCCGAACTCGATGCCGATCATCAGGCCCCGGCCGCGCACGTCGGCGAGCAGCTCGTACGTGTCGATCAGCGCGGTGAGCCGGGACTTCAGCAGCTCGCCGGTGCGGCGCACGCCGGCGACGATCTGCTCGTTCTCCATGACCGACAGCACGGCGAGGCCGCACGCCATCGCCTGGGCGTTGGAGCCGAAGCTCGCCGAGTGCACCAGCACCCGGTCCATGGACGAGTAGACCTTCTTGAAGATCCACTCCTTGCCGAGGGTGGCGCTCACCGGCACATAACCGCCCGACAGGGCCTTGGCCACGCACACCAGGTCCGGTTCGACGCCGTCCTCGTGCTGGTAGGCGTAGAAGTCGCCGGTGCGGCCGAGGCCGGTCTGCACCTCGTCGGCGATGAGCAGCGCCTTGTGCTTGTGCAGCAGTTCCTGCGCGGCCCGCAGATAGCCGGGGGGTGCCTCGTGCACGCCCTTGCCCTGGATCGGCTCCACGATCAGCGCGGCCACGTCGCCCTTCTTCAGCTCCCGGGCGAGGGCGTCCAGATCGCCGAGGGGTACGGCGGTGTCGGGCAGCAGCGGGGCGAAGCCGTCGCGGAAGCCGTCTTCGCCGTTGACCGACAGCGAGCCGGTGGTCAGGCCGTGGAAGGCGTGGTCGCAGTACAGGACGCGGGGCTTGCCGGTGGCGTACCGGGCGAACTTCAGGGCCGTCTCGACCGCCTCGGTGCCGCTGTTGCCGAAGAACACCCGGTCCAGGTGCGGGCTGTGGGCGAGGAGCCGTTCGGCGAGCAGACCGGGCAGCGGCTGGCAGTCGAAGCGGGTGAGGTCGGCGAGGTCCAGGTCCAGGACGTCGTGCAGCGCCTTGCGGACGACCGGGTGGTGCCGGCCGAGACCCATCACCCCGAACCCGGCGAGCATGTCCAGGTAGTCGTTGCCGTCCGCGTCGAAGAAGTGCGCTCCCTCGGCACGCTCGTAGACCTTGTCGAAGCCGATGGTGTGCAGCATGCGCGGGAGCTGCGGGTTGAGATGCCTGGTGTGCAGCTCGTAGCGTTCGGCTCCGCGCTCGGCGAGCAGGGCGCCGAGGTCGAACTCGGTGGTCATTCACTCTCCTTGACTGTGCCGCCGGCGTCCTTGGCGGCCAGACTCGCGCTGATCCGCCCGGCGATCTCGACGGGCGTGAGGCCGATGTCGGCCAGCACCTCGCTGCGCTTGGCGTGCGCGAGGAACTGCTCGGGGATGCCGAACCGCCGTACCGGCACGTCCACGTCGGCGTCGCCGAGGGCCAGTGCCACGGCCGAACCGACACCGGCGGCCCGGCTGTTGTCCTCGACCACGGCCACCAGCCGGTGTCCGGCGGCGAGCCCGGGCAGCGCGGGATCGACGGGTTTGACCCAGCGCGGGTCGATCACCGTGCAGCCGATGCCGC
The DNA here is from genome assembly GCF_040636485.1 of Streptomyces sp. NPDC038707. NCBI lineage: Bacteria > Bacillati > Actinomycetota > Actinomycetes > Kitasatosporales > Streptomycetaceae > Streptomyces > Streptomyces sp. NPDC038707. Next base: position 16,312 of record NZ_JBEZUP010000012.1, on the reverse strand, counting down.
GGGCCTCGAGCAGTTCGGCGGCCCGCAGGCACACCGTGGCCATCACACCGACGGCCACCAGCAGCACCTCGGGCCGCTCGGCGCGGTGCAGGACGTCCATGCCGCCGACCCGGTCGACGGCCGGGACGCGCGGGCCGGCGGTCTCCTTCGGGAAGCGGACCAGCGTGGGCGCGTCGTCCACCGCGACGGCCTCGCGCAACTGGGCGCGCAGCTGGTCGGCGTCGCGCGGCGCGGCGATCCGGAGGCCGGGGACGACCTGGAGGACGGACATGTCCCACATGCCGTTGTGGGAGGCCCCGTCGGTGCCGGTGACACCGGCCCGGTCCAGCACGAAGGTGACCCCGCACCGGTGCAGGGCGACGTCCATCAGCAGCTGGTCGAAGGCCCGGTTGAGGAAGGTGGCGTAGACGGCGACGACCGGGTGCAGTCCGCCGGTGGCGAGCCCGGCCGCGGAGACCGCCGCGTGCTGTTCGGCGATGCCGACGTCCCAGACGCGGTCGGGGAAGCGTTCGGCGAACTCGGCGAGGCCGACCGGGTGCAGCATGGCCGCCGTGATCGCCACGACGTCCTCGCGTTCCTCCCCGATCCGGACGATCTCCTCACCGAACACCGAGGTCCACGAGGGACCCTTGGACGGGGCGAGGGGCTCGCAGGTGAGCGGGTCCATCACGCCGACGGAGTGGAAGTGGTCCTCCTCGTGCGCGAGGGCGGGTTCGTAGCCGCGGCCCTTCTCGGTGAGGCAGTGGACGAGGACGGGGCCGTGGAAGCGCTTGGCGCGGCGCAGCGCCGACTCGACGGCCTTGATGTCATGGCCGTCGATCGGGCCGAGGTACTTCAGGCCCAGGTCCTCGAACATGCCCTGCGGGGCGAAGGCGTCCTTGAAGCCCTTCTTCGCGCCGTGCAGGGACTCGTAGAGCGTGCCGCCGACGACCGGCGTGCGCTGGAGCACTTCCTTGCCCCAGGCGAGGACCTTCTCGTAGCCGTCGGTGGTGCGCAGCGTGGCCAGGTGGTTGGCCAGGCCGCCGATGGTGGGGGCGTAGGAGCGTTCGTTGTCGTTGACGACGATGATCAGCGGCCGGTCCCGGGCGGCGGCGATGTTGTTCAGCGCCTCCCAGGCCATGCCGCCGGTCAGCGCGCCGTCGCCGATGACGGCGACCACATGGCCCCTCTCCCCCTGTACCTGGTTGGCCTTGGCGAGGCCGTCGGCCCAGCCGAGCGCCGTCGACGCGTGACTGTTCTCGATGACGTCGTGCTCGGACTCCTCACGGGAGGGGTAGCCGGACAGTCCGCCCTTGCCGCGCAGCTTCGAGAAGTCCTGACGGCCGGTCAGCAGCTTGTGGACGTAAGCCTGGTGGCCGGTGTCCCACAGGATGCGGTCGACCGGTGACTCGAAGACCCGGTGGAGCGCGATGGTCAGTTCCACCACGCCGAGGTTGGGCCCGAGGTGACCGCCGGTCCTCGACACCGCGTGCACCAGGAACTCACGTATTTCTCCGGACAGTTCCCCGAGTTTCGCCTCGGACAGCGCCTTCAGGTCGCGTGGTCCCCGGATGCTCTCCAGAATGGTCACTCTCGGGCCCCCTCTCGTTGCGTGCCTTGCCTCAACTCACCTGGTCCGACGGGCTCTTGCTCTCGGCGAGCTTCAAGGCCTCCTCGATCAGGGTCTCCACGATCCTGGACTCGGGGACGGTCTTGACGACCTCGCCCTTGACGAAGATCTGGCCCTTGCCGTTGCCGGAGGCCACACCGAGGTCGGCCTCGCGGGCCTCGCCCGGACCGTTGACCACACACCCCATCACCGCGACCCGGAGCGGCACCTCCATGCCGTCCAGGCCGGCCGTCACCTCCTCGGCGAGCTTGTAGACGTCGACCTGGGCCCGGCCGCAGGACGGACAGGAGACGATCTCCAGCCGGCGCTGCCGCAGCCCCAGGGACTCCAGGATCTGGATGCCGACCTTGATCTCCTCCACGGGCGGCGCGCTCAGCGACACCCGGATGGTGTCGCCGATGCCCCGGGACAGCAGCGCGCCGAAGGCCACGGCCGACTTGACCGTGCCCTGGAAGGCGGGGCCCGCCTCGGTCACGCCGAGGTGCAGCGGGTAGTCGCACCGCTCGGCGAGCTGGCGGTACGCCTCGATCATGACGACCGGGTCGTTGTGCTTGACGGAGATCTTGATGTCCCGGAAGCCGTGCTCCTCGAAGAGGGACGCCTCCCACAGCGCCGACTCCACCAGCGCCTCGGGGGTGGCCTTGCCGTACTTCTGGAGCAGACGGCGGTCCAGGGAACCGGCGTTGACACCGATGCGGATCGGCGTGCCGTGGTCCTTGGCGGCGCGCGCGATCTCCCTCACCTGGTCGTCGAACTGCTTGATGTTGCCCGGGTTGACCCGCACCGCCGCGCAGCCCGCCTCGATGGCCGCGAACACGTACTTCGGCTGGAAGTGGATGTCCGCGATCACCGGGATCTGCGACTTGCGGGCGATGGTCGCCAGGGCGTCCGCGTCGTCCTGCGTGGGGCAGGCGACGCGGACGATCTGGCAGCCGGACGCGGTGAGTTCGGCGATCTGCTGGAGGGTGGCGCCGATGTCGGACGTACGGGTCGTCGTCATCGACTGGACCGACACCGGGGCCCCGCCCCCGACCGGTACCGGCCCGACCTCGATCCGCCGCGACGGCCGCCGCGGCGCGACGGGACGGGCCGGTACCCCGGGAACGCCCAGGGGGACGGCGGTCACCGCCGTCACTCCCGGTTCCCGGACACCGTCTCACGCATGGCCCGCAGGGACTCCTTCAGGGACCCCATGGTGGCGAGGACGGCGGTCGGCTCGTAGCCGCAGTGCGCCATGCAGTTGTCGCAGCGCGGGTCCTTGCCGCGGCCGTACTTGTCCCAGTCGGTCTTCTCCACCAGTTCGCGGTACGTGGGCACGTACCCGTCGCTCATCAGGTAGCAGGGGCGCTGCCAGCCGAAGAGGGAGTAGTTGGGGATCGCCCACGCGGTGCAGGGGAAGTCGACCTTGCCCTCCAGGAAGTCCAGGAAGAGCGGGGAGTGGTTGAGCCGCCACTTGCGGCGGTTGCCGCCCGCGAAGGCCTTCCTGAACAGCTCGCGGGTCTGCTCCACGCCGAGGAAGTGGTCCTGGTCCGGGGCCTTCTCGTAGGCGTAGGCGGGCGAGATCATCATCTCGTCGACCTGGAGGTCGTCGTTGAGGAAGTTGAGCACCTCGATGATGGTCTGCGGGGTGTCGGTGTTGAAGAAGGTGGAGTTGGTGGTCACCCGGAAACCGCGCCGCTTGGCCTCCTTGATGGCGGCCACGGCCTCGTCGAACACGCCCTCCTTCGCCACGGATTCGTCGTGCCGCTCGCGCAGCCCGTCGATGTGCACCGCGAACGCGAAGTACGGCGAGGGGGTGAACTTGTCCATCTTCTTGCGCAGCAGCATGGCGTTGGTGCAGAGGAAGACATACTTCCGCTTCGCCACCAACTGGCGCACGATCTCGTCGATCTGAGGGTGCATCAAGGGCTCGCCGCCGGCGATGGACACCATCGGCGCGCCGGACTCCAGCACGGCGCCCACGGCCTGGGCGACCGGCATGCGCTGCTTGAGCACACCGGCGGGGTGCTGGATCTTGCCGCAGCCCTCACACTTCAGATTGCAGGCGAAAAGCGGTTCCAGCTCGACAATGAGCGGGAATTTGTCCCGCTTGCGGAGCTTCTGTTCAGCCAGGTATGTAGCGACCTTGATGGACTGGCGCAACGGCATGGCCATCTGGCTCACCTCCGAGGGAGCAGCAAAGAACGGTGCCATTCGAAAAATGCGGGAAGGATGGAACGCAGCACGCGGAAGGCCGATATTCCTCCGCGCAGGGTGCCGATCCGGACGAGTTCGTGTTCGGGAGCGTCCACGACGACCCGGACGGCGGCCACCGGCCGCTCGCCGGCGCGGACGGCGGCCAGCAGGGTGGCCGCCGACTCCATGTCCACGGCGATCGCGCCGGTGGCGAGCAGGTCGGACCGCTCGGGGCCCCGGACCACATGGTCGGAGCCGGTGAGCGGGCCGGTGTGGACGGCGCGTCCCGGCAGCAGGCGCACGAGTTCCTTGGCCAGGAGCTCGGTGCCCACGCACGGGACGGTACCGCGCGGGTCCCGGGTCTCCTCGGCGACGACCAGGTCGCCGGGGTGCATCCCGGGCTCCAGCCCGGCACAGAAGCCGGTGGCCAGGACGGCCGTGCCGGCGGGTGCCGGGCCGGTCAGGAGCCGGGTGACGGAGCGTTCCGCCGCACGGGGGCCCATGCCCGTGCGGACGAAGGTCACCGGCGCGCCGGCCCCCCGCCCCGCGCCCCGCGGCACCGGCGCGCCCGTCCCGCGCGCCCGGCGGTCGCCGGTGCGCAGGGCGAGGTGCTCGATGCCGAGCGCGCAGGCGATCAGCAGTGGAGCCGGAGCGGGCTGGTGGCTCACATCAGTCTCCCTCGGCCCGCGCGGAGACCTTCCCGACCGGGGCGAGCAGGTTGCGCTCGAAGGGATCCCCGTGCAGGTACCGGCCGAGTGCGGTGAGCGGGAACACCTGCCGGTACAGGTGGTAGTTGATGGAGAAGTCCCAGGGGAAGCCGGTGCCGGTGAAGTACGGCTCGTCCCAGCCGCCGTCCTCCCGCTGGGTGTCGGCCAGCCAGCGCACGCCGCGCTCGACGGCCGCGGAGCCCTTCTCCCCCGCCGCGAGCAGCGCCATCAGCGCCCACGCGGTCTGCGAGGCGGTGGAGGCGCCCCGGCCGCTCCATTCCTTGGCGTCCTTGTAGGAGCGCAGGTCCTCGCCCCAGCCGCCGTCGTCGTTCTGGACGCTCTCCAGCCAGGCCACGGCCCGCCGGATCGCCGGGTGCGAGGTGGGCAGTCCGGCCGCGGTGAGCGCGGGGACGACCGAGCCGGTGCCGTAGAGGTAGTTGACGCCCCAGCGGCCGAACCAGGAACCGTCGGGCTCCTGTTCGGCGAGCAGCCAGTCGATGCCGCGCCGGGTGCGCGGGTCGTCGGCCAGGCCCTCGGCGGCGAGCATCTCCACCACGTGCGCCGTGACGTCCGCGGACGGCGGGTCGATGACCTCGCCGAAGTCGCAGAACGGCAGCCGGTTCGGGAACGGGCTGGTGTTGTCCACGTCGAAGGCGCCCCAGGCGCCGTTCTTCGACTGCATGCCCAGGTTCCAGCGCACGGCCCGGCCGATGGCCCGGTCCACGTGCTCGGGGTCGTGGTGGCGGACCCGGCGCAGCGCGAGCGCGACCTCGGCGGTGTCGTCGATGTCGGGGTAGTTGTCGTTGTGGAACTCGAAGGCCCAGCCGCCCGGGGGCAGTTCGGGACGCCGTACGGCCCAGTCGCCGGGCCGGGCGATCTCCTCGCCGAGCATCCAGTCGGCCGCCTTGACCAGTTGCGGGTGGTCCGTGGGCAGTCCGGCGTCCACCAGGGCGATGGTGGCCAGGCAGGTGTCCCACACCGGGGACTGGCAGGCCTCGATCATCCGGGCGCCGTCCTCGCGCCAGACGGCGAAGCGGTCCAGGGAGGCCAGGCCCTCGCGCAGCACCGGGTGCTGGAGGTCGTAGCCGAGCAGGTGCAGGGCGATGACGGAGTACACCGCCGGGGGCTGGATGCCGCCCCAGCAGCCGTCGTTCTCCTGCCGCTCGATGATCCAGCGGGCCGCCGCGTTCAACGCGGCCTTGCGCAGCCTGCGCACGGCGACCTTGCGGTAGCCGCGGACCACCTTGTCCAGCCGCTGGAAAACGCCGTCCCAGCTCGCCACCGGGGCGAGCGGCTGCGGCGGGTTGGGGTCGGCCGGATCGGTGTGCAGCTCGTCCAGCGCGAACGGGGCCGGGCGCACCGGGCGCTTGGCGGAGACGATGGTGAGCGGCACGATGGTCTGCCGCGCCCAGCATCCGAAGTCGTAGATGTTGAGCGGGAACCAGGTGGGGAAGAAGATCAGCTCCGGGGGGAGTTCGGGCAGGTCCTCCCACTTCCACCAGCCGAACAGGGCGAGCCAGATCCGGGTGAAGACCCGGGACGCGGCGATGCCGCCCTGCTCCCGGATCCAGGCCGAGGCCTTCGCCATGTGCGGCGCGTCGGGCGCGTCGCCGGCCAGGCGCAGGGCGACGTAAGCCTCCACCGTGGTGGACAGTTCGCCCGGGCCGCCGTAGAAGGTGGCCCAGGTTCCGTCCGGGCGCTGCTCGCCGCGGATGAACTTCGCGGCGGCCTGCGTGGTGTGCTCGTCCAGGATGCCCAGGAACTGCCGGAGCAGCAGGTCCTCGGCGTCCATGGTGACGTTGGTCTCCAGGTCGCCTTTCCACCAGCCCTCGGCATCCTGCCGGGCGAGCAGGAAATCGGTGGCGCGCCGTACGGCGCGCGTGGCGGCTTCTTGTACCCCGGCCGTCTCGGGGATGGTGAGGGTGGAGTCGCTGGCCGCGGCAGCCCGGGACGGCAAGATGGCCCCGGTGCTTCCGTCGGTCGTCGCTGTCATGGCTTCCCCTTCGTGCAGTCGTGCGAGTCGTGCTGCTGTGGGTCCGCCGTCGGCCGGTGTCCTTCACTGGGCGGCACCGGCCGGCGACTACGCGAGGCTTATCCAGCCAATGGTGATCATCTCTTTCGTACGACGACGAAGTCGGCGAGCGCCGTGAAGGAGTCCCGCACCCGGTCGGGCATGCTCACGGCGTCGAGGGCTTCGATGGCGATGGTGTGCTGGCGGCGCGCTTCGGCGGCCGTCCACTCGCGGCCGCCGGCCTCCTCGATGAGGGCGGCGCGGGCCGCGAACTCCTCTTCGGAGAAGTTCTCGAAGTCGCTGCTCTTGGCGTCCGCGGCGAGGATCTCGCCGAGCTGTTCGGAGGCGGGGCCGCCGGCCGCGAGGGCGGCGACGACCGGCAGGGACTTCTTGCGCTGGCGCAGGTCGCTCCAGGTCTGCTTGCCGGTGGCCTCCGGGTCGCCCCAGATGCCGAGCAGGTCGTCCACGGCCTGGAACGCGAGGCCGAGGTGGTAGCCGTACCGCTCCAGCGCGTCGGCGGTGGTGTCGTCCGCGCCGCCGAGGACCGCGCCGATGGACGAGGCGCAGGCGAGCAGGGAGCCGGTCTTGTTGCCCTCCATCTCCAGGCACTCCTCGACGCTGACGCGGTCGCGGTGCTCGTAGGAGATGTCCTGGGCCTGACCGTCGATCAGGGCCCGGGTGGCGGCGGTCAGCCGGCGGGCGGCGCGGCCGGCCTCGACCGTGCCGAGTTCCAGCAGGACCTCGCCGGCCAGGGCGAACAGGGCGTCGCCGACCAGGATGGCCTGGGCGGGGCCGTGCACCTTCCAGACGGTGTCGCGGTGCCGGCGCTGCTCGTCGCCGTCCATCAGGTCGTCGTGCAGCAGCGAGAAGTTGTGCACGAGTTCGACGGCGACCGCGCCGGGCACGCCCGCCTCGGGCGCGGCACCGGTGACCTCGGCGGACAGCACGGCGAGCGCGGGGCGGACGGCCTTGCCGCCGTCACCGTCCACGGGATTGCCGGCGGCGTCGATCCAGCCGAAGTGGTAGGCGGCCACGGTGTCCATGGGCGGCGCCAGGCGGTCGACTGCCGCCCGCAGCACCGGTGTGGCCAGGTTCCTGCCGCGCTCCAGGAGCGCGGTCACGTCCACCGCGGGCCTCCGAGCGGGCGTCGCGGCCGGGGGCACAGTGGGCACAATCTCTCCTCTGGTTGCGGTACCGGGGGTGCGGGGGCGGTCGCCCGCCGGCCGGGCGTCACGCCGCCTCCTCGAACTCGAAGAGGTGGCGGGGGCGGGGCCGGCCCAGCGCGCCGAGCACGGCGTCGGCCGCGCTGACTCCGCTGCGGACCGCGCTCTCCATGGTCGCGGGCCACCCGGTGGCGGTCCACGCTCCGGCCAGGTACAGGCCGGGGGCCTTGGTCCGGGCGCCGGGCCTGAGGCGTCCGACGCCGGGGGCGGGGGCGAACGTGGCCGTGCGCTCCCTGGTCACGAAGAAGTCCTCGACCTCGGCGGCGCGGGTGCCCGGAATGAGCCGCTCCAGCTCGGGCAGGTAGCGCGCGCGGAGTTCGGCCACCGGCCTGTCGATGTCGTCCTGCGCGGCCGACTGCGACAGCGCCAGGTACTGCCCCGAGCGCAGCCCGGAGGCGTCGGTGCGGTCGAACACCCACTGCACCGGGGTGCCGAGCGCCGCGAAGAAGGGGCGGGCGAGCACCTTGCGGTCGTAGACGACATGGACGTTCAGGATCGGCGCGGTGCCGATCTCCAGCAGCCGCTCGGGCGCGTCCAGGGCGCCGGGCGGGAGCAGGTCGTGGGCCTCGCGCTGGGGTACGGCCAGGACGACGGCGTCCGCGGAAAGCGTCTCCCCGGGAACTCGGACGCTCCATCCGCCGTTGTCGTTGGTGGAGACGGAGGTGACGCGTGTACGGACCTCGGTACGGACGCCCGCGGAGTCGAGCGCCTTGCGGGCGAGCCGGTCGTGCAGTTCGCCCAGCGGGACGCGGGCCCAGCCGATGTCGGCCGCGCCCGGGTCGGACAGCAGACCGGTCTTGAACACCATCGCGGCGAGCCCCAGCGAGGCGTCGCCCGCGACCGCGTTGAGGGTGGCGACCCCGACCAGGTCCCACAGGGCCTCGATGGCGCGCGCTGACTGGCCGTGCGCGGCCAGCCAGCCGCCGAAGTCCTGGGTGTCCAGGGTCGGATCGGCGAGGTCGAGCCCCTTCAGCGCGAGCGCGGCCCGCCCGACGGCGGCGCGCTCGGCGAGCGAGAGGTGCGGATAGGCGGCCAGGCTGCGTCCCAGGTGGAGGGGGACGGGCAGCGGGTCGCGCCGCAGCCTGCCGAGCCGCCGGCCCACGGGCTTGGCGACGTCGACGACGGGCACGTCCAGGCGGTCCTGCAGCGGTGCCAGCGCCGCGCCCTGGATCCGGTCGAGGAACCAGCGGTAGGCGGTGCAGCAGCGCAGGTACACGTGCTGGCCGTTGTCGACGGTCAGTTCGCCGCGCTGGAAGGAGAAGGCGAGGCCGCCCAGCCTGGGCCTGCCTTCGAGCAGGGTGACCCGCAGTCCCGCGTCGGCGAGGGCGAGCGCCGCGGTGGTCCCGGCGATTCCGCCGCCGACCACCACCGCGCTGCGGGCCGCCGTCCGAGGGGTGGCGGCCGGTGCCGGGTGGGGTGAGCCGTCGCTCATCGTGCGTCCTTCCGTGCGAGCGCTCCGCGGGCCGGACCGGTGCGGGCCGTCCTTGATCCGCGGCTTCGTCGTGGCCGGTCGTGTCCACGCGACGGCGGCCGCGCACCGTCGGCCCGGCGTCCCCGCGGGGTGCGGGCATGCCGGGCCGACGGTGCGTGATCAGCCGTCGCCCTCAGGGACGCCACGCCGGGGTGGAGGGTTGCCTGCCGCCTGCCGTCCGCTCCGGCCGGCTCCGGTTCGGTGCGCTGCATCAGGCGCGCCTCCGGACGGAGCCCCGGGAGACATGGCGGGTGACGTTCCGGGTGTCGAGTCCGGACAGGCCGCGCACGGCGACGTAGGCCTTCTCGTGTCCGGGCAGCGAGACCCGGCCGCGCAGCACGGCCTCGGGGTCGCGCTCGATGCGGTCGAGCAGCCGGCGGTAGATGCCGGCCATCGCGGCCACGCAGGCACCGCTGCGCCGGTCGAGCATGGGCAGCAGCCGGTAGCCCTCGGCGAAGAGGGCCCGGGCGCGCCGTACTTCGAAGTGGACGAGGCCGGCGAAGTCGGAGCCCTCCGGCGGGGCCGGCGCGCGGAAGCCGGCCGAGCAGCCGAACTTGGCGAGGTCGTCGGCGGGCAGATAGGTGCGGCCGCCCAGCGCGTCCTCGCGGACGTCCCGGAGGATGTTGGTGAGCTGGAGGGCGAGGCCCAGCGTGTCGGCGTACTCGGCGGCGCGCTCGGCGCCGCGCGCGCCGGGTTCGGTGCCGAACACGCCGAGCGAGAGGCGGCCGATGGCACCGGCGACACACCGGCAGTACACCTTGAGGTCGTCCCAGGTCTCGTAGGTCTCTCCGCGCACGTCCATCTGGACGCCGTCGATCAGCTCGTCCAGGCCGCCGAGCGGGATCGGGAAGACCCGCGCGGCGTGGCTGAGGGCGACGGCCACCGGGTCGGTGTCGTCCTCCTCGACCTCCTCCGCGCGGATCCGGGCGAGCAGGGCCCGGGTGTCCTCCAGCCGCGTCAGCTTGACCTCGTCGGCGAGGCTCCCGTCGCCGATGTCGTCCACCCGCCGGGAGAACGCGTACAGCGCCGACATGGCGCGGCGCTTGGCCGCCGGCAGCAGCCGGATGCCGTACGCGAAGTTACGGGCCTGCTGCCCGGTGACGGCCTCGCAGTAGCTGTAGGCGGCGAGTACCGGTGCGGACACGTGCGGCGCAGACTCCACGGTCCGGATCACCCCTCTCCTCGCAGGATCACGCCCGCCTCACGCAGCAACTGGACCTTGCCGGGTTTGGGCGGGCCGGGAAGTACGTCGTATTCGGCGGCGGTGATCGCTCGGATCGCCGCCCTTCCCCCCGCCACGAACCCCGCGAGCAGGAGCTTGAGCCTGCCGTGGACGCTACCCACCAGGGGGGCGCCTTCATCCAGCAGGTCGCGGGCGCGTTGTGCTTCGTATGCAACCAGGGCGCGCACCGATGCGCCCGCGCTTTTTTGGCCAAGATCAGCTTCTTGGACGTGGAAGCGCTTCATGTCCTCGGCCGGCAGGTAGATCCGGTCGCGGCGGAGGTCCTCGGCGACGTCCTGGAGGTGCTCCACGATCTGCAGCGCGGTGCAGATCGCGTCGGACAGCCGGATCCGCTCGGGGGTGGAGGTGCCGGTGACGGCGAGGACGAGGCGGCCGACGGGGTTGGCCGACAGTTCGCAGTAGGCGAGGAGGTCGTCGTAGGTCTCGTACCGTGCGACGAGCTGGTCCTGGCGGTTGGCGGCGATCAGCCCGAGGAACGGTTCGGGGGTGAGGGCGCGGCGCCGGACGGTGGGCCGCAGGCGGCGCAGCAGCGGGTGGCGCGGCGTGCCGTCGAAGACGCGGCGCAGGTCCTCTTCGAAGGCGTCGAGGAGGACCAGCCGGTCGGCGGCCTCGGCGGGCGACACGCCGAGCAGGCGGGCGTCGGCGCCGCCGGGGGCGAGGTCGCCGTCACCGATGTCGTCCACGAGGCGGGCGAAGCCGTAGACGGCCATGAGGTCGGCGCGCCAGTCACGGGGCAGGAAGAACGGGGCCACCGGGAAGTTCTCGCTCGCGGCCTTGTCCAGGGTGGCGCGCTCCAGGCCGGACGCCGTGCCGGTGGCCGTCATCGGGCGCTGCCCGGGGCGGGGACGGCACACGCTGCGCTGCACTGGGGCGTTTCCGTAGCCATTGCCGTCACATCTCCCGTTCTACACTGCCGACCCAATACACACTATTTCGGACACGCCGCCCCGCAATGCACGAAGACACCCCCACGAAGGAAGGCGCGCATTATCGCCGCACTTGCCGGTTTCCGGCACCGGTACAGCTTACGTTGTACAACGTGGCGCCCATCGCCGGGGTGTCCCGCAGATCACAACAACACACCGATTGGCTCCAAGATTCCTGACACGGGGCCGAGTTGACGTTTCCTTTGCAGTGGAAGGGCCCCGCCGGACGAAATTCCGACGGGGCCCTGGCCGAAACGGGTCACTTGCCCGTGAACTTCTCGTACTCCTTCAGGACCTCGTCGGTGGGTCCGTCCATCCGCAGTTCACCGCGCTCCAGCCACAAGACGCGGTTGCAGGTGTCGCGGATCGACTTGTTGTTGTGACTGACCAGAAAGACCGTTCCAGCCTCTTTGCGCAGTTCCCGGATGCGTTCCTCGGAACGCTGCTGGAACTTGCGGTCACCGGTGGCCAGCGCCTCGTCGATCATCAGGACGTCATGGTCCTTGGCGGCGGCGATGGAGAAACGCAGCCGGGCCGCCATACCGGAGGAGTAGGTGCGCATCGGAAGGGTGATGAAGTCGCCCTTCTCGTTGATGCCGGAGAAGTCGACGATGTCCTGGTAACGCTCCTTGATCTGCTCCCGGGACATGCCCATGGCCAGACCGCCCAGGATGACGTTCCGTTCGCCGGTGAGGTCGTTCATCAGGGCCGCGTTCACGCCCAGCAGGGACGGCTGGCCGTCGGTGTAGACCTTGCCCTTCTCCGCGGGCAGCAGGCCGGCGACGGCGCGCAGCAGGGTCGACTTGCCGGAGCCGTTGGAGCCGATCAGGCCGATGGCCTCGCCGCGGTAGGCGACGAAGGACACGCCGCGCACGGCGTGCACCTTGCGCACGCCCCGCTCGTCGCCGCGCCGGAGGATGCGGCTGAGGGCCGCCGTCGCGCTGCCCTTGCCGGTCTTGGCGCCGTTGACCCGGTAGACGATGTGCAGGTCGTCCGCGATGACCGTGGGGCGCCGGTCCTGGGTGTGCTGTTCAGCCACGGCCGTACCGCTCCTCCGCCTTCCAGAAGTACACGAAGCCGCCGGCGAAGACGACCACGGCCCAGAACAGGGCGATGGCCCATACGTGCGGCGGCAGGTGGGAGGAACCGTAGCCGTCGATCAGGGCGAAGCGCATCAGGTCCATGTAGACCGCGACCGGGTTGACCTGGAGCACCCGGACGATCCACTCGGGGCGGCCCGCCAGCATGGTGTCGATCGAGAACATGACACCGGAGGCGTACATCCAGGTGCGCAGCAGGAACGGCATCAGCTGGGCGAGGTCCGGTGTCTTGGCGCCCATGCGGGCCACGATCAGCGCCAGCCCGGTGTTGAACAGGAACTGGAGCACCAGCACCGGCACGATCAGCAGCCAGGACGGGCCGGGGTAGCTGCCGAAGCCGACGGCCACGACGAACAGCACCAGCATCGAGAACAGCAGCTGCTGGAGCTGTTGGAGCGAGAAGGAGATGGGCAGCGAGGCGCGCGGGAAGTGCAGGGCGCGCACCAGGCCGAGGTTGCCGGAGATCGCGCGGACGCCCGACATCACCGAGCTCTGGGTGAAGGTGAACACGAACACGCCGGTGACCAGGAACGGGATGTACACCTCCCGGGACATGCCGCGGCTGGCGTGCAGGATCAGACCGAAGATGAAGAAGTACACGGCTGCGTTCAGCAGGGGCGTGGCCACCTGCCAGAGCTGGCCGAGTTTGGCCTGGCTGTACTGGGCGGTCAGCTTGGCCTGGGAGAAGGCCAGGATGAAGTGGCGCCGCCCCCACAGCTGCCGGACGTACTCCGCGAGCGAGGGCCGGGCGCCGCTCACCGAGAGCCCGTACTTGGCGGCGAGCTCGGCTGCCGTCAGTCCCGCGTCGGGCGACGCGGCCGCGGTCACCGCGACCGTGCCGTCGTGCATGGTCTCACTCACAGGTGGAAACTTTCGTCTTCGGGTACGCGTTTCTGGTTCGTCGTCCGGACAGCCGCGCGAGCGGCACCGGCCCGTCGGGGACGAGCTTGTCAGATGACCGGGGGACGGCCCAGTCGGGTGAGTCGCCACACCGTACGCCAGCGCATCGGGCGGCGGGGGCCGCACGGCGTGGTCCAGCCCTCCCGGAAGCCGCCGAACCAAGCCTTCAGGGCCGGCCGCGAGGGGCGGCGTGCCAGGGTGAGCAGCAGCCAGACCCCGAGGTAGACCGGGATCAGGGGGGCGGGGAGGTTGCGGCGGGCGAGCCAGACGCGGTTGCGGGCGACCATGCGGTGGTAGACGGCGTGCCGCGAGGGAGCGGTCGTCGGGTGGTACAGCACCATGTCCGACCGGTAGTCGATCATCCAGCCGGCGTCCAGGGCCCGCCAGGCCAGATCGGTCTCCTCGTGCGCGTAGAAGAACTCGTCGGGCAGGACGCCGGCCTCCGCGAAGACGCGGGTGCGGACGGCGTTGGCGCCGCCGAGGAAGGTGGTGACCCGCGAGGAGCGCATCGGGTCGGAGGCGCGCAGCCGGGGCACGTGCCGGCGCTGGGTCTCGCCGGTGTCGGGGTCGGCGATGCGGAAGCTGATGATGCCCAGCTCGGGGTCCGCGGCGAAGGCCTCGCGGCACAGCTCGGCGGTGTCCTGGCGGGCCAGCAGGCCGTCGTCGTCCAGGAAGAGCAATATGTCGACGTCTCTGCCGCCGGGGCCGAACGCCTCTATGCCGACGTTGCGTCCGCCGGGGATGCCCAGGTTCTCGGGCAGTTCCACGGTCCGTACGCCCTTCGGCACCTCCGGGACGGGCGAGCCGTTGCCGACGACGACCACCTCGACCGGGTCGCCGTCCTGCCGGGCGACGGAGTCGAGCAGGGCCCGCAGTTCCTCGGGCCGGTTGCCCATGGTGATGATGACGGCACCGACCTTCATGGGCGCGCTCACTTCAGCCTGCTGGAGGCGAGGATGGACACCAGGTGCAGCAGGGTCTGCAGCAGGGCGATGCCGGCCAGCACGGCGGTGCCGAGACGGGTGAAGAACAGGTCGCCGCGCACCTGGTCCACGATCGCGAGGACGAGGATGAGCAGCGAGGCCTCGATGCCGAGGATCAGCCGGTGGAACTTCAGCGCCGAGGCGGCCCGCCGGGCCAGCGCCATGCCGGAGGAGCGCGGCTCGGACGCGGCCTCCTGCACCGGGGGCTTGCCGGTCTGGTGCCGGGCGACGCCGACCAGATCGGTCTCGGCCTTGATCAGGATGGCGCCGAGTGCGGCGAGGGTGCCGAGGAAGGCCCACAGCCAGTCGATCCGGCCGGTGCCCCACAGGTCGGCGGCGCGCAGGCCGAGGCCGACCAGCACGGCCGCGTCGGTGAGGTAGGCGCCGACCCGGTCCAGGTAGACCCCGCCCAGCGAGTACTGCTGCTTCCAGCGGGCGACCTCGCCGTCGACGCAGTCCAGCAGCAGGTACAGCTGGGTGGCGACCACGCCGAGCACCGCGCCCGGGATCCCCGGCACCAGCAGGGCCGGGGTCGCGAGCACGCCGCAGACGGTCATCAGGTACGTGAGCTGGTTGGGCGTGACCCTGGTGGTGACCAGGTAGCGGTCGACGCGCAGGGACACCTCGCGCATGTAGAGGCGTCCCGCCCAGTGCTCACCGCTGCGCCGGTCCTTCACCCCCGCGGGGTGGACGACCGGACGGAGTTCAGCTACCGATGGCCTTGACATAGTCGGCGTAGGTGTCCTTGATCTGGTTCGTCTTGAGGTCGAGGTGTTCGAGGATCGTGTAGCGGCCGGGCCGGGTCTCCGGGGCGAACTCGACCGCGCGGACGAACTCGTCCACCGTGAAGCCGATCTCCTCGGGCAGGACCGGGAGCCCGTGCCGGCGCAGCACCCCGGCCATGTACGCCGACTCCTCGTGGGCGCCGCGCAGATACATCGCGAAGGCGGCGCCGAGGCCGCACTGCTCGCCGTGGGCGGCGGCGCGCTTGGGGTAGAGCAGGTCGAAGGCGTGGTTGATCTCGTGGCAGGCACCGGAGGACGGGCGGGAGTCGCCCGACACGGACATGGCGATGCCGGTGAGGACCAGCGCCTCGGCCAGCACCTGGAGGAAGCCGTCCTCGCCGACGCCGCCGGGGTGCCGGAGCACCGCCTCGCCGGCCTGGCGGGCCATGGCGGCGGCCAGGCCGTCCACCTTCTCGCCGTTGACCTGGTGGGACAGCTCCCAGTCCGCGACGGCGGAGATGTTGGAGATGACGTCGCCGATGCCGGAGCGGACGAACCGGACGGGTGCCTCGCGGATCACGTCGAGGTCGATGATGACCGCGATGGGGTTGGGCACGCCGTAGGAGCCGCGGCCCGCGTCGTTGTCGAGGGTCGCGACCGGTGAGCACAGGCCGTCGTGGGCGAGGTTGGTGGCGACGGCGACCAGCGGCAGGCCGACGCGGGACGCCGCGAACTTGGCACAGTCGATGATCTTGCCGCCGCCGAGGCCGACGACCGCGTCGTAGTGACCGGCCTTGATGTCACCCGCCAGCCGGATGGCGTCGTCCAGGGTGCCGCCGCCCACCTCGTACCAGGTGGCACCGGGCAGGGTGGGCGCGATCCGCTCGCGCAGCCGCGCCCCGGAGCCGCCGCTGACGGCGATGGCGAGCCGGCCCGACTGCGAGATGCGTTCGTCGGCGAGGACACAGGCCAGGTCGTCCAGGGCACCCGGGCGGATGTCCACGACGACCGGCGAGGGAATCAGCCGCGTCAGTACCGGCACGCGATCTCCCGCCCCCGGGCCAGGTCGTCGTGGTTGTCGATCTCGACCCAGTCGACCTCGCCGATCGGCGCCACGTCGATGCGGAAGCCCCGGTCGACCAGCTCCTGGTAACCGTGCTCGTAGAACTGCTGCGGGTCGGTCTCCCAGACCGTCTTCAGCGCGTCGGCCAGGTCCGCCGCCGCGTCGCCCTCGATCAG